>CAYHZK010000043.1:0-14928 GCA_964361085.1 uncultured Planctomycetales bacterium | reverse complement strand
TGAAACGAGAACGGCTTGGCCATGGCGACATACCGCACTCCGTCGACCCTCACGCCGGCATTGGGGTCCTGTTCATCCTTGGAAACAATCCCGGAAATGAAAATGACCGGGATCGAACGTGTCGCAGGATCATCTTTCAGCAGTTTTACGGCCTCAGGACCGCTGAAGTCCGGCAACATAATATCCATCACGATCAGATGCGGCTGATGCGCCCGGGCTTTCTCAACGGCCTCCTCGCCCCGTATTGCCGTAATCACAAAAAATCCCGACTCCATGAATTTCTTGGACAACAACTCCAGGACCTCATCATCATCATCCACAAGCAGGATATTCTTGGCCATATCTGCCTCTCCTCACGATAACTGCCATTGACCACATCGGACACGATTACTGCGCTCGACCACTGACGGTGAGAAATTATAGCGGAGAAATTTTATCCTTTCTATCATTATCATGAATAATTACGGCAGGGCCATTTCAACGGCGTGCGCTTTGAGCCAGTGCTGCCGGACACGATAATCCGGCAAAATCTTTGCCACGGCATGCCAGAACCGTTTTGAATGATTGGGAACTTCCAGGTGGCACAATTCGTGCACCACCACATAGTCGATGACCTCAAGAGGCGCCATCACCAGGGCCCAGTTCAGATTGATGCTTTGTCCCCGGTGATTGCAGCTGCCCCACAGGCGTTTCTGGGTCTTGACCGTGATTCGCCTGGGTTCCACACCCATCCTCCGGGCATAATGAAACGTCCTGGTTCCCAAAAGTTCTTTGGCTTGCTGACGATACCATTGACAGAGGACCTTCTTGATCCGGGACGCCTGTTCTCCGTCGGCATCCTGAGGAACGCATACCGCCCACCGCCGGCCGTCAAAATGAATGCCGTCGCGGATTTCCTGAGCGGCGATTTCGAGGGGATAGTCTTTTCCCAGAAATAAAAACCGGTGCCCGGGCTCATACCGGCGGCGGCTGAGACGGGTCTCGCAAGAACGCCTTTCACGCAATTTTTGAAGGATCCAATCGGCCTTGCCCTGGATAAAATGCGTGATCTGGTCGATGGGAACACCCCGGGGCGCGGTCACGCGGGCGTGACTGGAGGCAGAAACGGCAATTTCAATCGTGCGCCGCCGGGCGGAACGGATCAGGAGGCAAGGGATAACCCCGCCTGGGGTGGAAAGAGCGAATTCCTGCTCCTGCTGAAAATTTTTGGGACTATTTGACAAACGTCACGTTGATCTGAACATTTTTTGGACCCGACGACGACGCGACATTGGCCGTTGCCGGCTGGCCGTTGCGAATCAAAAACCCATTGTTGCCCGCGAGGAGATCCGCCTGGTCTTTCGCTTTGAAGCCATCAATCTTCTGCCGGCGCGCGTCCATTTTATAGCCTTTGATCCTGGCCTTGATATCTCTGAATCTGGTCCGGTATTTTTTGAGCAGAGACTCCCCCTCGGCGATGGTCTTGAAATTCTGTTCATCCAGCAGTTCCTGCAGTTTGGAGCGGAGCTCCTTTTCCTGAGTTTGGGAGGCAAGCGCGGCTACGTCCATCTCAGTTTTCAGTTTGACATTCTGTTCTTCCAAAAGCGCGATCTTTCGCTCCAGCTCCGCGACATCATCCAGCATGGCGACTCTTTGTTTGAATTGATTATTTTCCGCCTGAATTTGAGAAAGGAGAACGCCGGTTTCTTCCAGATTGGATTTGAACTTCGCGATCTCGCCGGCATACGACCGGACGGTGCTTGTCTGGTTTTCCAAAAGAGCCTCCATCATCCGGTGAGAATTTTCCATATTCTGGTAATTGATGGACACCTCCTGATACATCCAGAAAAACCCGCCGCTTAAAACAGCAATCAAAAAAATCATCCCCCACACACTATTTCCCTGCTTTGCCCCGGACATTTTTCACCTCAGCCCCGTTGAAAAATTTTTTTTAAAAAAATTCCCGCCACAAACGGCGGCCATTATACAACACAGAGGACAAAGGACAAACGAATTTTCCCTAAATAAATTAAAGAACTTCCAGAATCCAGGCGTGATGGACGTAGAGTCCCGGGAAGGTCCTGTAGGAAAAGGAGTCTTTGAGCCGGATGCCGGGGACGGCATTAAAGATCTCGCGCAGCGGCGCGGCCTTGCGAAAACAGGCGCCCCGGTCCAGGCTGTAAAAAAACGCGCTGATGCGGCCTTGGTTTTCGGTCACGATCGGGTCGCTGACGACAATGTACTTGCGGCTCATCCCGCGCAGCTCGACTAAAACGTGCTTGAAAACGTCATCCGGCAGATGGTGTGAGGTGTCAATCAGCAGGCACAGATCGAATGCCTTGGGGCGAAACGGGAGCCGCATCGCGTCCCCGACGAGAAAATGACATTTCTTATAATTTCGGACGGCGTCTTCGATGTGCGACAGGCAGTTGTCGATCCCGACATACCTCCCCCGGCTGACCGCGGAGCATTCCCCGATCCCGCACCCGACGTCGAGAACCGACGCGTAATCATACCCTTTAAGTCCTTTCGCCAGTCCCCGCACACTGCCCCCATCGACGAGCAGGCGGACCACTCTCGAAATGACGGGAATTTCAAAGATACCGCCGTAACGGTCCTTGCGGTCCGTCAGGGTTGAATAATTCTTGCCCGGAACGGCCGGCGCCGGTGAGATCATCGCCATGTCCCGGCCTCCGCCCGCGCTTTCAATTTTAAAATTTGCGTCGCGCGCCAGACCGCGTCGATCGCGGCCCCGCCTTTGAACAGCCAATTCTTCTTATTCCCGACCTGGATTTCCTCAAGAATCTGATCATGCGGACCGATGGGATACGGGAACTCGGGACTCAAGGGCGCGACCTTGACCCCCACATAAATCGTCCGGGTCGGGTTCAGATTCTTAAGGCCCGCGTAATTCTTGATGCCGCCGTACGTGCAGCGAAAACCGTAGAGCATCACATCCAATTTTTTGCCGACATACCCCAGCTCCGGCAGGGCCAGGAGCTGCGCAACCACAAGCGGAGCGACGATCAGATGATCGGCATAATGTTCCTCCAGCCGGTGCGCCAGTCGCCGGTTGACGTCAAGGTCATTGCGGTATTCCAGAGATCGTTCCAGGAGGACATGGTCATTTTCGCTTGCCCCCCCATAAAAAGCGCCATAGGAGAAATACAAAGACACCGTCATCATGACAATCAGCCCAACCCGCCGAAGCCCCGGTTGCCGCAGCAGCAAAAACGCGGTATAGACGACGATGAAAACCAAAAACGGATACAGCGCCAGCCGGTAACGGGGCGAGACGGCGAAAAAATTGAAAAACAACAGAAACCACATCGCGGCATAAATGAACATCACGGACGGGGCATCCAGGCGTCCGGATTTTTTTCTGATGAGGGCAACAAGAAAAATCAGCGCGCAGACGACAAACAGATAAAAAATGAATTCATTCCGCAGCGACGGCCATCCGGCGGCAAGATGGATCATCCCCCCGCTGACATGCTGATCCTTGACCAAAAATTTGAGCACGACGGCCAGAAGACCAAAGGCCGGCATCAACAGCAGATACACCCAATACCGGATCTTTTTCCGGGCCTCGCGACTGGTCAGCAGTTCCACCCCCATCACGGCGACCACCGCGAAGCAGGCCAAAACCCCCGTGCCCTTGACGGCCGTCGCCATGACGGCAAAAAAAACCGCTTTGCCGATCCGCCGTTCGATCAGGGCGAAGGCGGACCAGACCATCAAAAATGTCGACGGCATTTCCATATTGATCGCTTCCGTCTGGCTTTGAAACAGGGGCAGGAACAAGAGCGCCAGCGCCCCCAACGCCGCAATATCTTTCGGAAAAACTTTCAAAAAGCAATCCCGCAGCAGGCTCACCGTCATCGCGGCCATCCCGAAGAACAACAGATGATTCACGGCCAGAAACATCTTGACCGACGGGATCAGCGTCATCATCGTCGCCAGGAAGGTCGGGAAGATTGAAAACAGATACACCCGCGGACCGCCCAGCGAATAGCTGTCCTCTTTCAGCAGCCCCAGGTAGTTAAAGGAATTCTTCGCCAGCCATATCCCCTCGGCAAAACAACCGCCGATGGCGTCACCGTACGGCGGAAAGACAAGGACTTCAAATTTCGCCAGGAGAAGATAGGCAAAAACGGCCAGGGCAAATTGCAGCCGGTTGGCGTTCTGCAGGAATAAAAGGGCGGCGATCGTAAACAACAGGCCGGAGATCATCTGTGTCCCAGGGCCGAAAAAAGTTTCCTGAATCCGCCCCTGATAAAAATCCAGCGCCTGTTTCTGTTCTGTCCCGGCGAGCCGGTTCAAAAGTTCAATCTGTCCGTTGTGATAGGCGGTTTCAATGCGAGCCGGCCCGCTGACCTTAAGCCAGTAAAATAAAAAAACTCCGCAGATCAGAAACACCGCCGGCAGGATTTTCTTCATAGGATCATGACGCGATCAGCCCGCTGAAGGCCATGGCCGAGACGGTCTTGCCGTCGTGGATGCGCCCCTGCCGGAAAAGTTTCTGGATCTCACGGCGGCTGAAGGCGCAAACCCTGATGATTTCATCCGGATCGCCCTTTTGCGGGGATGGCACAAGCTGTTCCGCCTTGTAAATGAGGATCCGCTCCGTCGCGTACCCCGGAACCGGATAGATCATCCCGAGACGCTTGAATTTTTTTGCCGCGTAACCGGTTTCTTCCCGCAGTTCCCGCCTCGCGCAGTTCAACGGCGTTTCATCAGGATCCAACGTGCCGGCGGGAAATTCGTAAAGATACGATTTCAGGGCCAGCCGGTATTGACGCAGCAGAATGATGCGGTCCTTTTCCAGAAAAGGGACGATGAGGGCCGCCCCGGGATGCACGATCACATCGGCCTCGGCGATCGTGCCGTCGGGAAGTTTGTGGCGACGCGAGACGACGGCAATATTTTTTCGCTGAAATTGGTACCGGAGAGTATCGCGGTTGTTTGAAACGTCCTCTTTATTCATCGGGCTCGCAACAATTCTTTTCTCAGCCAGGCTCCGAAAAACCCGCGGCGATCATTTTAAAATCTGGTTCAGGAGGCCTTCGATCAGTTCCCGTTCCGGTGATCTGGATTTCTCCGGCGGGGCCGGCGCCTGTTCCGGGGCAGGCTGACCTTCGGAAGGCGGCTGACCTTCGCCGGCTGCGGGTCCCTCTGACGGCGCGGGACGATCCGTTTCCGGCGGCAAAACCTTGTCTAAAAATTTAAGGATTTCTTCTTTGCCTTTGTTCTTGATGATCTTCTGCCCTAAATAAGCCGCGTCGGGGACGGGCTTGTAGTCGCTCAATTTCCCTTTATACCGGGCCAGGGGAATCTTGATCCTCCCGTTTTCATCGAGCAAATATTTCAGCTCTTCGACCCTGGCGACCAGATTCTTGGAGAGATCGGCGGCAAAGAAAATGGTCGCACTCTTGATATCGGCATTCTGGCTGAAATCAACCGCGCCCTCCATGTCCATGGCAAAGAGATCGGCATCCACCGTAATCTTCGGCGCGGAGACTTCCGTATTTTGAATCCGGAACGGCAGGTTCACGGTTTTAAACACGGTGACATTCTGCGTCAGGTGGTCCCGGTATTTTGCCGGGATCGTGTCCTGGATGGTGTAGATCAGGTCCGGCAGCATGGAAATCTTTTCCAAAACAAGTCTTAAAATATTAAAATTCACCAGGCGGCCGTCATGGACCGTCATCTGGCCTTCTCCGCGGGTGGAGTTGAACAAATTATTGATGTTGGCGAAATCTTCTCCGGAGATTTGCAGCTTCGAATTGGCTCGCCCCACGAATTTAACACCCGGCTGCAATTCCGGCAAGAGGGCGCTGACATCGACATCCGCTGTCTCTGCCTCAACGGCGAACTGCTGTTTTTTCACATAGTCTTTCAGGCTGGCCCTGCCGCTGATCAGTCCGCCACCGACGGAAATAAAAAACTCAGGGACATCCAGATCCCGCATATTCAAATGATACCGCACAAGAATATTCTCTAACGCTCCAGGCAGCGCGTCCAAAGCCACCCGTCCGCCGCTGTAATCTCCGTGGACCGTGAGGGCCGTTAGCCCATGCGGACCGGCTGTCAACTCCTCAATCACGGCCTTGAATTCGCCCTCAAGCCCTTCCTTCATTCCCGCCTGAGCCAACGCGGGAATCGCCTCGACCGCGCGTGATACCGCAATCTCAGCCATCGCAACCGAAAACACGCCTTCTCGCAGCATGATCTGCTGTGTCGCAGGATCGATTTGAACTTTTCCCTGCATCATCACGTCAGGCTGATCGCTAAAAACAGCGGCTCTCACCTCAAAGGCGAAAGGTTTGGATAACGAAAAATCCATGATGCGCAATCCCAGTTTGCTGAGCGAAAGCTGCACCGGCATGGCGGGATTTCTGTCGATAAAAACCACCCGGCCATCCTCAACCCCGATGGCCTTGATGGAGAACGGCGGGATCACCGGCGTTTTTTTCAGCTTCTCAGACCGGCTCGCCTCCGGCGCAGGCGCCGCGAGCTCCGACGGCAGCGGGCTTTCGCGGTTAACAGCCGCTGTTGAAGGACTTGCGGATGGTCTTCCGCCCCCTTCAAGGCTGATCCCCTGAGCGTTGATTTGACCGTCTTCATTGCGGATAATCCGGATCACCGGGGCAACAACATCGATCCCCGATATAACGGTCTCGCGCTTTGCCAGCACAGCCTGCAGGTCCACATTGAGTTTGACCGACCCGACCTCAAGGAAAAATTCCTGGCCGAAAGCCGGGTCTTCCCCCATTTTCACATTATGAACGTTCAGAAAGATTCCTCTCTTGAACGAAAAATCAATATCCACTTTGTCGACGGTCAACGTCCGGCCCAAACGGGCGCTCAACTGATCGGTCAATTGCCTTGTCATCTCTGTGGCGTCAAAGGTTTCGAAGAAAATATAAACGGCAAGACACAAAAAAATAAAAAGGATGCCTAAAATGGCAATCGTAACTTTCAAGGCCCGCATACGAACTGTCCCTTTCTTAGAAAAATTTATCCGGCACCGCTGAATCGGCGCTTATATTCTATCCATAATTTTATTTTCCACAAGAATCACGGCACGATTTTTAATCTCGCTGCCTGAACCCGGACCAAAACCGCAAATTACAGTTCATAAAAACACTCTCCCGGATCTACCACCGCCCGGTATCCTTGACTTTCTGGCGGAGGTTTTCATAACCGGAGTTGGCTGTGTTGCGCAATGTTCTGGCTTTTTCAGCCGCGCTTGAGGCCGGGGATGATATCCGGGATGGCGGGTTGGCAGGAGCGGCGCGCCTCTCAGGAGACCCCGGACGAACAGGGGGCTGTTGCGAAATGGTCTTTTGGGGGAAATTTTGAAAACCCTCTCGACGACTTGGCTGGTCCCTATCCGGCCTGTTTGGATATTTTACAGCGGTCCCATCAGAGAGGGCGGCCGGCACAGCGCGTTCCCCCTCCTGCCGCGCCGCCATGATGGCATCGACCTTCAGCCCGACGGCAGCGGCCAGTTCCTTCATATATCGCTGGTTTTCTTCCCAGCGCTCTTTCAACAACCGCCGCAGATGGTCTTCGTCAGCGGTCAATTCCGCCAGAAAAGCCTCCTGTTTTTTATGCCGCTCCGCAATCTCTTGAATCCAGGAGGCGGCATCAACGCCGGGAATTTTCTGAAGACGATCCATGGCCTGTGCGACCCGGCGCTCAAACTCCTCCTGCCCCTCCCACAGCCGTTGACCGTGGAGATGCAGATTATTCAAAAGAACGATTTGTTCTTCCTGAAACGCCCGGTATAAAATCATCAGGTCCCGCAAATCCTTTTCCGAAATCTGAGTCAATTTTTGGGCCAGGGCCCGGAACTCCCCTGCGGCCCTCTCGTTATGTCCGTCAAAACGTTCCTCGCTGCTTGCAATGTTTGCGCCAAACGTGCCGTATTCCCGCGCCAGGATGTCCGCCGAACGGATCACCTCCGCGATGTCTTTTTGGGCTTCAGCTCCAAAATTCCTGATCAAATCTTTGACGTCCGATATTTTTTGATCCAGGCAGCCCGACGGGTTTTCACAATCTCCGGCGGCAGACGCGGCCCGGCCATGAACCGTCAGCATGGGCTCAAGCTCATCCAGCATCCCGGCCAGACCGGGCCAGGCCAATTCCGGGTTGGGAACGGCTTCACCGAGGATCCTTAAAAGGTCTTCCTTAAAACGCTGATAGTCTTCCGGAGCGACAACGCCGTTGCCGCTCGCGTGAGAGGCGATGATTCCGTCGAACGATCGTTCAATCTCCGGGAATTGCTCATTGATCTCCTGACGCTGCTTCTTAAGAATGGCGTCATAATGGTTCGCCCGGGCCTGGATCTCCTGGTTCAGGGCCGTCAGCTGCCCTAAAATTTCTTCCCGGTGCTGAACGAATTCCCGCCGTTTGTCCTGGATGTCTTGATGACGCTGCGCCATTCTCTCGAGATTTTCTCCGGCCTGATCACGGATATGCTGCGACGTGTTTGCGTGCGTTATTTTTTCCCAATCGACATACCGGCCAAGCCCGACGGTGTCGAGCATCTGCCCGATGGGACTCACCCCGTCCTGAGCGATTTTGTGCCGGTCATACATCAAACCGCCGGTCAAAACAACGCCGGATATAATAAGAATCAGAAGTTTGTCCATGACAGCTCCAGGCTATCGCCCATCAGGGTTGCGGTTGTTCTTCATCGGCAATTTTAAGGGACGCCTCCTCGCTTCCCCCTTCTCTGCATACCGCCTTGACGTGAATCATGTCCCCGGATTGGGCTTCCAGCGGAACGCTGGTTTCCATAAAAGACGGATCGTTTTGTCTGGTGTGGCGATAAACGACCGGCGACTCGTTATTCTTCGTCACGATGATCTCACGGATGAAATGATCGCGCAATTTCTTGGAAACGTGCTCCATCGTGATGTGAAGGGTTTTCCCGTGGGCGTCATAACGCAACTCCATGCCCCGGGGAGGATGCGCGCCGACCACGGAGGCGCTGCCCAGCAACCACAGCAAAACAAAAATCAAATTCTTTTTCATAAATTTTTCTCCTCTTTGCCGACGGACAGGGTCTCCGGATTTTGCTCCATCAGATCCAGGGCCTGGCTGATGATGGCGGCCCGCTCCGGAGAAAACGGCGCGGACACGGATTCCGCGGGGACCGGCATCGATTTTTGTTCACGCTTATCCTCCGCCTTTTTAAGATACTGCCGGGTCTCTTTATACCCCGGGGACAGCATATCCACCTCGTGAAAAATCTCCGCGGCGGCGCCAAAATCCTGCGCCTGAAATCGGTCAACGCCCCTTTTATAAAGCGCCGCGAGCCTGGTTTGAAATTCCGATTCCAGAAAACGCCGTTCCCTGGCCAGCTGTTCTTTCATGACTAAGACACCTTCCGAAAAACGACCTACCTGATCTCCGGCAGGGCCGGGCTGCGGACTCAGCAGAATATCCTTTTGGTTTTCAGCCTCGACAATCGGGGACTGCCCGCCGCGGCGGGCCTCTTTTTGCTGCCGTTTTTGCTCGCGGATTTCATCCCGCGACTGACGCTCCGCCATGCCGGATGCGAGGGTTTCAAGCCGTTTGCGCATCTTGCTGCGATAGCCCGCCGGTAAATCCTCAGCGGCCAGCTGCCATTGCAATTCTTCAATCTTCTTTTCTGTATCGGAATACAATTTTGCTTTATAAAGAGCCAGCACTTGACGGTACTCGTTATTGAAAGCCCGGATCCCGTCCTTCCGGGAAAGCGGCGCCTTTGCCGCAGCACTGCTGCCCTCCGGCAGCCCTTCCGCAAAACTCAAAGAAACCGCCGGCGCCGTCATAAGAGTCGCGGTTAATAACACCCGCATCAAGACTTGCCGTTGATGATGGATCATATTTCTGACCTCCTTAATTCGTAAAATCAACCTGCACCATTTTACCGGAAACAGGCGTTGTCGGTACATCTTTTATTAAAATGCAGCAAATAGCGGTTTTTGGCGATCCAGCGATACACAAACGGCCCTGCGATCCCCGACCCCGGGAAATACAAAAACGGGATGAGCGGATACAACATCGGCAGCAAAAAAGCCAGCCGGCGAAAGGCAAAAAATCCTCCATACATCGTCCCATCCCAGTCGATCATATGGAGCTGGCTGCGGGCGATCTCCGCCGTCAACTGCGGGTGCAGGACTTTGACGTTTTCGTACTGTTGATAGTCGACCCAGCGGATCCGATGAAAAAGGTCCATCACCTTCAGCGGCTGAACACTGGCAACGCAAAACTGACATTTCCCGTCGTAGACCATCAAAACCGGCGGGGCCTGGCCGTAAAAACGCCGCCGCCGTTCGATGGCTTCAACAATGGATCCGGGGTGAATGAAGAGCAAAAATTGCGCCGGGAATAAAAAGAAAAAGATGGCCGGCACATCCAGCGTAAGAATCAAGGTGACATGAAAAATGAATCCCAAATAAATCGCGGAGACCCGCGTGGCCGGACAAAACAACAAAAATGGCATGGCCAACTCGGTGACCACAATGACAACCCCCATCACATAGCACAACCCCGGATGGGCCGCCATAAAATCCCGGATCAAAAAATATTTCGTGACCCCGGCGTCCGGATATTTCATCAGATAATAAATCGGATTGTCCGTAAACCAGTTCCCAATGGCGGTGATCTTATAAAGGCCGGTATAAAAGAACGTGAAGGCCAGCTGCATCTGCAGCAGCCTCTGGAGAAAAAACGGCCTCTGCCTCCGGTAAGCCATGGGATCCCCGCGCCTTAAACAATCGATCGAAAAATAGTCGCCGTGGTACGGTGTCACGCACATCAAAAACAGCGTCACGAGGAGGATATCCCACGACAACTTTCCGATCACAAACGAATTGAGCGCATAGAAATAGTAGCAGCACAGCGTCATGACAACACAACTCGCCTGCGAAAAGAGCCCGATCAAAAAGCAAAACCAGGAAAGACAAAACAGGGCCACAAAAAAAACGACGAGGGCATCAGGACTTTGCTGAACGAGCGCCAGCGCCCCAGGGGTGAAAAAATTAAAATTAAGAACCTTAAAAGCCGTGTGGAGATACACGTCATCCAGGGGGATCAGGGTCGGGATGACATGAAATCCGACGGTGACAGCCACGGCCACACGGAAAAACGACAGCCCGATCGACGGCCGGTCCTCCAAAAACAATTTATGCCACAGATTCACCATAAAAAATTAATCCGATTTTTCGCTTCACGCTTCACGAGGCACGCCTCACGAATCCAGTCCTTCCCCCTACTCACACTCATACACCACCGCGCGGCGCTCGTAAGGCGATTGTGTCAGCGAGGGATAGTCGACGCCCACGATCGAAAAGTGATCAAACTCAGGGAACTTCCTCTTGAGAAACCGGCAAAAATCGGGTTTAACGTCGGGATTCAACGCAACGCCAAGGACATTGCGATGGATATCATCAAAACCGATGAACCGGGTCCGGAAAATCCGGTGGGGGTCGATCAGCTGATGGGTGTCGTTCTTGAACCCCACCACCTTGGCATAAGAATACCCGTCATCCACATTGAAAAACATAATCCAGCCGGCGGGAGGGAAAAGGAATTTGACTTTAGGAAACGGCTTTCTGAAAAAAGGCTGAAGATAAAAATAGCGGGTCGATTCATAGTGAAAAAGGCACAGCCATACGACGACAAAAACGGAAATGAGCGTATTTCGGAGTTTGAGAGGCATCTGACAGTTTTGAATCAGGGAAATTCTTTTTCACTGAACACGTCGGCTGTAAAGATTTCAATCTTCGTTGTGGGATCCTTCCAGGCATCGGCCGGCAGGCCCGCCTTGTGGGCGCAGAGGTTATTCAAAAACTCTTCCCGACCCCAGCCCGTCTCCGTCGCCACCTGAGGCAGAAAGACCCCCTGGTGAAACATCCCCTGCCGGACAATAACCCCATGGACGCCCATCTCGATCTCATCGACACCGGCGACCGGGCGCGGTTTTGATAACACCGAAACCTCAACCTCCAGCTGCGGCAATTCATCCTCAACGACAGACGGGAACCGCGGATCTTTGGCCGCCGCGGCAATCGCCATATCCCGCACCGTCTGATACAACGGCTTATCCGACACGATATTGCCGATGCAGCCGCGCAGCGCCCCGTTTTTATGCAGCGTCACAAAGGCTCCTTCCTTTTCCAAAAGACGGGGATCCGTGATCTGAAATTCCGGGATTTTCTGACGAGGGATATAGTCATGAATCGCCTGCTTCGCGATTCGCAGCAATTCTTTTTTTTGCTCCCGGCTTAACGGCAAGGTCCCCGCAGCAGCCTTCTCCGCGTTCTTGTGTCCCTTCGCCTCTTGCGACAAGAAAATCACAGAGCCATATCCGACCACCCTGGATGGATCCCCGGTCACGTCCCCGGAGGTCGCGTACTCAAGGACCCGGGCCTGAAGATTGCGCTTTTGAGCGAGGAACAGAGCCGTCGTCACCGGAATAAAACCGCACATCTCCTGAGTTCCCCGGTAACAGTGATTCCACAATCCTGCGGCATCGAGATTTTCAACGGTCTGCAGGGTGGCCTGATCCATCGTCCGTGCCGTTGCGTCGTCATGATAGTGAGACATGTCCGTGCTCACCACGACCAGGACATCCTTTCGCTCGCCGATCACCGTATGGAGAGTCTCCGCAATCTGTTCCGCGGCGTCGACACTCACCTGCCCGAGAATGACGGGAACGATTTTAAAATCCCGGAAAGTCTTCTGCAAAAACGGGATTTCGACCTCCAGAGAATGTTCTCGCGCGAAGGCCTGCGGATGCACATAAAATTTTTGATTCAGCGCCAGCAGTTTTCCGGCAAAACTCTCATCAACGTCCACAACCCCAAGCGGCGTCTGAAACCCGCCCTCGGCCCACACCGCGGCCCCCTCAAAATGGTAAAAATGACTCGGGGCCAGGATCACGACCGTACGATATTTCTTCTCGCGGACGGCCTTAAAACTATAAGCCGCGACCGGTCCTGAGTACATATAGCCCGCATGAGGGGCGATCATCATTTCAACATGCTGCGCTGTGGCTTCAAGATCCGCCGCTGAAAAATAAGAATCAATATCCTTCGACAATTGCTGGGGGTTAGACGGATAGAACTGGCCGCTGACATTGGGAGTTTTGATCTTGCTGGCAAAACCTGGAGAGGCTATCATTGTGAGGACAACAACAGAAAGAATGATTTTGAAAATCAACTTTGTTTTTCCCTGAAGAAATATCGATCAAGGCTGAACGATGAAAATTTATCGAAATAACGAACCATGATCAAAAGCAGAATAAACAGTCCGATGTCCAAACGAATGATTTCTTTGATATCTGTTGAAAACATCCCGCCCATGCAGCCGCAATAATTGATAGGAAGCTGACGAGCAATGGCCTGGCCCACAATCAAAATAAAACTGCCTATCATCATCAGCACGGCATACATAACCGGTCTCAGCCATAAGCCAACACACAGAAAAAGTCCCAGGAAGAATTCTATCCATGGGAAAAAGAAAGCGATAACCGGTTCCAGGAAAGAAGGAAAAACCTCATAATTCTGGATCACATAAAGAAAGTCCTGGTAAGGTTCCAAAATCTTTCCTACACTGGCCACAACAAAAAATAAACCCAAAAGGATACGGATCAAAGCAAACCAATAATATTTATTTCTTAAGAAATCGTATATTTTGCTATAAAGGGTTTTCATGAATCACTTCTCACCCCTAGGGGCCCAAAAGGTTCTCAATGCGGCCCTTGAGATAAGAATCCAGTTTCGAGGGCAGGAGTTTGGTCCCCACCACCATTTCGTGGTTGATAAAATTCGCGGGAGTCGATTTGACCCACCGGAGCTTCCCTTCATCGACATCGGCGGTGATCACGGTCTCACCACCGGGATCCTGCAGACAGGCATTGAGCTGATCCACATTGAGATCAACTTCTTTCGCGATGATTTCAAACGCGGGGACAGGGTCGTTCAAGACGCTCCACTGCTTTTGCCGTTCCAGGAGCAGCTCCAGAAACGGCCAAAATTTTTCCTGCCGGGCCGCGCATTCGCCGTAACGCGCGCTGGTGTTCCCATGTCGGTGCATCACCAACGGAAAATAACGCAGCTCCAGATATATCTCATTGGGGTACTTCTTAAGATAGTCGTTGAGAATTTTAACCCCGTTGGCGCAGGCCGGGCATTGGAAGTCGATGAATTCGATAATGCGGACCTTGCCGTTGGGGTTCCCCTTGGCCCGTTGCGGCAAGGGCGGCAGGCTTTCAGTCTGCGATTTTAGCTTGAAATACTTAATCCCGGCGAAGACAGCCACACAGCTTACGATGATGGCGATGGTGAGAACTGGCTTTGAAATTTTTGTCATTTTCTAAGGCGTCGGTCCGGCCGCGACGAGGGCCCGGCCTTCCGGAGTGTTGGTGAAATTTTTAAAGTTATCGATAAACATCTGCCCGAGTTTGCGGGCTGTTTGATCGAACTCTTCCTTATTTGCCCAACTGTTGCGGGGATTCAGGATGTTCGTTGAGACGCCGGGGACGGCCTTGGGGATTTGAAGATTAAAAATCGGCATCGTTTCCGAATGCGCCCAGTCGATCCTTCCCTCAAAAATAGCGTCGATCGCCGCCCGGTTCTCCTTCAGCGGGATCCGTGTCCCCACGCCATAGGGGCCGCCGACCCATCCTGTGGTCACAAGGTAAGCGGTTGCGTCATGCTCCAGCATTTTCTGCCCCAAAATTTTGCTGTAGTCCGTCGGATGAAGCATGAGGAAGGCCTTGCCGAAACAGGCCGAGAACGTCGCCTTGGGTTCCGTCACGCCCCGTTCGGTGCCGGCGACCTTCGCCGTATATCCGCTCAGATAATGATACATCGCCTGCTCCTGAGTCAAACGCGCCACCGGCGGCAAAACCCCATAGGCGTCGCAGGTCAAAAAAATGATGGTCTT
>CAYHZK010000042.1:0-15032 GCA_964361085.1 uncultured Planctomycetales bacterium | reverse complement strand
TGTCCGTAATTCGTATCTCGTATCTCGTATCTCGTGAAGCATAGAGTTTTATTCGCTTCCGGTGACTTCGAGAAAGACGTCTTCTAGGGATTTATCCTGAAGGACGTCTTTCTTTTCGCCGATGCGGACGATGCGGCCGTGGTTGATGATGCCGATCGTCTTGCACAATTTTTCCGCTTCGTCCATGTTATGGGTCGTCAGAAAGATGGTCTTGCCTTCTTTGTTCAACTGGGTGAGATAATCCCAGATCAGGAATTTCAATTCGAGGTCGCACCCGGCCGTTGGTTCATCCAGGATCAGGATTTCCGGGTCATGGATGAGCGCCCGGCAGAGGAGGAGGCGTTTTTTCATGCCGCCGGAAAGGGCCCGGTGTTTGGCGTTGCGTTTTTCGGTGAGTTGAAAACGTCCTAACAGTTCATCGGCGCGTTTGGAGGCGCTCCCCGGCGTCACTCCAAAATATCCGGCCTGATAGACCAGGAGCTGATGGATGGTCAGAAAGGGATCAAAATTGAATTCCTGGGCGCACAGGCCGATCAGGCGGCGGGTCTGCGGGTATTCGATGATCGTGCTGTAGCCGAAGACCTGCACCTCGCCGGTTTTATAATTCGAGAGGCCGGTGATGACGTTGATCGTCGTCGTTTTGCCGGCGCCGTTGGGGCCCAGAAAGGCGAAAAAGTCGCCGCGCTGGACCCGAAACTGGACGTTGTCCAGGGCCTTGAAGTCCCCGTAATATTTTGTCAGATTCTTGATGGAGATTGCGATTTCAGAATTGCGCATAATGAGCGCCTGACTTACATCGCGCAAGCGATGTCAAGTCAGCCTGCGCGAATTATCCCAGTCGGCTGCGGCCCAGCAGCCAACTGGGATTACCTTTTTATGAATTGACGGCATTATACCATGGCCGCTTGGGCCTTTCGAGCGGCGTTTCGAACAATTTCAGGCAAGGCCGGGTGGATGTAAATCATGCTTAAAAGGTCGTCGAGCGTGCCATTTTTGCACATCAAGGCAATCAGCATGTGGATCATGTCCGAGGCCTCGTCGCCGATGATGTGGGCGCCCAAGATGCGTCCGGACTTCCGCTCGATCAGGATTTTTACAAAACCGCCGTCGGACAAGAGGGCCATGCCCATGGCGCTGTTTTCGTAAGCGTTAAGGCCGACGATATAATCGACGCCTTCGGCCTTGAGGTCATCCTCGGTTTTTCCGACCCCCGCGATCTGCGGATGGGTGAAGATCGCGTGGGGGACCGGCGGATAGCGGATCGGCGCCGGAGCAGGGCTGCCGAAAATATTTTGAAAAAGGTATTCGCCTTCAAAATTGACGGTGTGGCGGAAAAAATGCCGGCCGATGCAGTCGCCGAAGGCGTAGACGCCGGGGACGGTTGTCTGCAGGGTGTCATCGACCCGGATGAAGCCCTTTTCATCCACCGCGATCGCGGTCTTGTGCAGGTCCAGCGTGTCGGCGTTGGACGTGAGTCCCGTCGCGATCAGCAGGGCGTCCGCGGTTATGATTTTGGATGTCCCGTGCTGGGTATAGGAAACACGGAATTGCCCGTCGCGGTGTTCCACAAGCGAAGGGAGGGCCTTCAGATGGATCTGGTGGCGGCGCGAAAAAATTTTGACGAATTCTTCGGCGATCTGACTGTCTTCGTGCCGCAGCATTTTTTGGCGGACCAGAAAGTGGACCTCGGCGCCAAGGGCGCCGTAGGCGTGGCCCAGTTCCGCCGCGATGTACCCGCCGCCGACGATAATCATTTTTTTTGGCAGGCGCGTGTTGCGCAAGGCCTCGGCGCTGGTCATGAAGGGTGTTTCTTGAAGGCCGGGAAAATCCGGGACCTGCGGCCGGGTTCCGACGGCGATAAAAATTTTGTCCGCCGTAAGTTCCGCCTCGCCGGCCCGGATGATTTTGTCGGAAACGAAGCGCGCCTCCGCGGCGTAATAGTCAATGTTGGGGTTGCGGCCATATCCGGCGGAGATTTTTGCCGAGTCGGCATCAACGGTGTTTGAAATCCGGGTGATCAGATTCTTGAAGTCGACATTAAAGTGGGGGTTGTTCTGAAGATCAAATTTTGCCGCCTCCCGGATCGCGACGGCCACGTCCGCCGGATGGATCAACATTTTTGAGGGAAGGCATCCGCGGTTTAAGCACGTGCCGCCGGGCGCGGCCTTTTCGATGACCGCGATTTTGAGTCCCCGTTTGGCTGCCGGGGTCGTGATCTTGCCTCCTCCGCCGGAACCGATCACAATGACATCGTATGTTTTCATGGCAGGGTCGGGACCGTCATTTGCGAAGATTCATCCAGGAATTGGTAGAGACGTTTGATGACAGGGTCCAGTTCCGCCATCTGCATGACATCATTGCGCAAACGCACGAAGTTGGGCACCCCGCTGAAATAGCCGGCATAATATTTTCGGAACGTCAGGACACCATGGCGCATCCCTTTATGATCGACGGAAAGTTTAAGGTGAAGGATGCACTGTTCGATGCGCTCCAGGAGGGTCGGGGGAGGCAGGGCTTGTCCGGTCTTCAAAAAATGTTTGGCCTGCTGAAAAATCCAGGGGTTCGTCAAGGCACCCCGCCCGATCATCACACCGTCGCAGCCATTCTCAAAGATCTGTTTGATGTCCTGGGGGGTTGTGATGTCGCCGTTGGCGATGAGGGGGATTGAAATCACGTTTTTGATTTTTTCAAGCCAGGTCCAGTCGGCGCGGCCTTTGTACCCCTGGACACGGGTCCGGCAGTGGAGCGTCAGCGCCTGAGCCCCGGCCTGTTCGACCATCCTGGCCACATCCAGGATGACGATGCTTTTTTCATCCCATCCCAGCCGGGTCTTGACCGTCACCGGCAGACGGGTGGCGTTGACGGTCGCCCGGACAATCCGTTCGAATTGGCTTAAGTCGCGCAATAACCCGGCACCCTCGCCGCGCAGGGCGTGGTTTTTGACCCAGCACCCGCAGTTGATATCGATCAGGTCGGGCTTAAAACTTTCCGCGACACGGGCAGCCCCGGCTATCGAACTTTCGACGCCGCCGAAAATCTGGATCCCCACCGGGCGTTCTTCATCGCAGATTTCAATTTTCCGCAGCGCCTTGGGGATGTCGCGGATCAGCGCCTCGCTGCTGGTAAATTCTGTGTAGACGATATCCGCGCCCCGGCGTTTGGAGATAATCCGAAAGGGCAAGTCGGTCACATCCTCCATCGGCGCCAAGGCGATGGGATTTTTGATGTCATGAGAACCGATTTTCATGGATATTCGGGAGCCGGGGCTTCAAGGAAAAATTTGATGATGGGGGTAAAGATGGCGTTGACAGGGACGCCGACCATGACGCGGTAGGTGGCAAAAATCGCGATAATCGCCAGGATCAAAAATATTTTTTCCCGGGTCGACTGCCGGTCCCGGTCCACAAGGACAAACCAGGATCCCAGCAAAAGGATGATTCCGATAAGCATTAAAGGGCGAGGTATGTACATTTGAGTTCCCCAATAAACGGTCTTATTATACAAGAATTTCTGTTGATTGCAAATCCCTCGGGAATATAGTATAAAAGTGGCATGACGGAAGAGATCTTGACGACAGAACCGGCGATCAACCGCGGGATCAAGGCGGTCGGGATTGGAAAAAAAGGCAGCAGGGCTTTAACCGCTGAGCTGGCCCGGGAAATTTTGGACGACTTGAAGGCGGGACAGGTCACAGATGCCGCCATGGGGGCTTTTTTCGCGGCCCTTTCAATCAAGGGGGTGACACCGGAGGAGATGGCGCTGGCGGAATTTTTCCCTGCGGGGACACTGACCAGTCCGAGCCGTCTGGCTTACGCGATCGCCCATGACGCCCCGCCATTCGTTAAAGAGACGTGCGCCGCAATTTTGGAACAGAAGGAACTGGACAAAGAGACCGCCTACCGGCTGGGACAATTTTTGATTTCCGGAGAACCCGGTGACGGCGCGAGGGGATTGGCGGCGAGCGCCTTGAGGGTCCGTTATGAAACCGCTGAGGAATATGAAGGGTTGTTGTTAAGTCTGCAGGAATCACTCTCGAGATCTTTTTTGTCCCCTGTCCCGCCGGGCGAGCCGATTGTCCAGCTCGCGGAGCCGTTCGACGGGGTGGACCACAATTACATGCTCACGCCCTGTGTCGCCCAGTGTCTTCAGCAGTTGTCCTATCGCGTCATCAGTCTCATCGGCAAAAACAGCGGCCCCAAAGACGGCATCAACCTTTACGACATTGTCAAAGAATTGAATCTCCCGTTTCTTCCCGGTAACCGGCGACTGGGTCTCGCCCGCAAGCCTGCCGCGGGATGGTTTATCGACCAAAAAGATCTGGCTCCGCCTCTGGACCGCTGGGTCATGTTGCGGCGTCAGACGATCAAGCGCCATTTTCTGGCGACCCTGGAAAAATTTCTAAACCCCTGTCAGGCCCGCATCCTCATCACCTCGGCCTTTCATGGCGTTTACGGGGAGAAAATGGCGACGATCGCGGAGCGCGCCGGGTTTCCCGCGACCATCGTCGTCCGCAACGGCATCGAAGGAACGATCGCCTTTCCGCTGACACGGGTGGTCAAGATCCTGTGTTCCGCCCGGGGAAAAGACGGAAATTACCAGCGCGAAGAAATCGTCTTTGACCCCATGGCCTTTCTGGGATTTGAAATTCCGGTTGAAGAAAAACTCGACCGCCCTTCTCTGACCGAAAATGCCAAACTGATCCAGGCCTTTCTTAAGAAAAAAGAAACTCCGCATGAGCAATTCAACCATCGCGTCGCCGTGACCTGCGCCGGCCTCAAGCAGGCGATCACCTGGGTCGAAACGCGGTTGAAAGAGGACGGGTGATGTTCTGGGCTAAACTTGCCAGCCTTTTGATGATGATGGCTGTAGGCATAGGCGCCTTTGGCGCTCACGCCCTGCGCGAAAAACTTTCCGGGTATCATTTAGACATTTTTAAGACCGCGGTGCAATACCATTTCGTCCACGCGCTGGGATTGTTTGTCGTGTCGTGGCTGACAACACAGTTCAACGACCCTCGTCTGTCCTGGGCCGGGTTTTTACTTGTCGCCGGCATTATCCTTTTTTCCGGGAGTCTGTATGTCCTCGCCGTGACCGGCATCAAGGGATTTGGCGCGATAACACCGCTGGGAGGTCTGGCTTTTTTAGGCGCGTGGGGCCTCATCTTCTTGATCCTGAATTCCCAATGAAAATCGACACCATATCCTTTCACACCCTGGGCTGCCGTCTTAACCAATCCGAGACCGCGGTTTTGGAGAATGTTTTTTCCGCCGAAGGGTATCGGGTGGTTGGCGCCGATCAACCGGCGGATATCGTCGTGATCAATACCTGCACCGTCACCGAGCATGGTGATGCCGATACCCGCAAGCTGGTGTCAAAAGTCAACCGTCAAAATCCCAATGTCCGGATCGCCCTGATCGGATGTCAGGCGCAAGTCCAGAAAGAAAAACTTCTGCGATTTCCCAATGTCCGCTGGGTGGTGGGGAATGGCCCCAAGATGGACCTGGCCCGGATTTTGAAAGAGAGTCCCACGGATCAGCCGCCGCGTGTCTTGGCGCCTACAATCAGTCGGGACAGTTTTACGATTCCGGCGGCGGGGATTGACCGCCGGCATACCCGCGCGAATCTGAAAATCCAGGATGGCTGCGACTTTTTCTGTTCGTTCTGCGAAATTCCGTACGCGCGCGGCCGGGCGCGCAGCCGGGAGTTTGACGATATCCTCAAAGAAGCCCGGAGTCTTGCTGCCGCGGGGCACAAAGAGATTGTGATCACCGGCATCAATGTCGGCACCTATGCCAACAACGGCAACACGCTGATTGATGTCGTCACCGCCCTGGAAGACGTTCCTGATTTGGAGAGGATCCGCATTTCATCCATTGAACCGACGACCATCCCCCGTGACTTGATTTTAAAAATGTCGCGGCGCGGCAAACTGTGCCGTTATCTGCACGTCCCGCTGCAAAGCGGCGATAACGGTATCCTCTCCGCGATGAAACGAAAATACACGGTCGAAGAATTTAAGGATTTTATCCAATACGCCGCGGCGGCCGTGCCCGAGATTTGTATCGGAACGGATGTGATCGTCGGATTCCCGGGCGAGGGGGAAGAGCAGTTTGAGCGCACATATCATGTGCTGCTCGAAAGTCCGGTGCATTATTTTCATGTGTTCACGTATTCGCCGCGGACGATGGCCCGAAGCCGGCATCTTGTTTCACCCGTTGCCGCGCAGATCCTCCGCGATCGCAGCGAACGGCTGCGCGGTCTCAGTCAGAGGAAGCGGCGGATTTATTACGAATCCCTGCTGGGGACGACCCAGCATGTTTTGTGGGAACAAAACAAAGGGGGAGCGTGGACCGGTGTTGCCGACAACTATATCCGTGTCAAAACCGCCTCTGATCAAAGTTTGGAAAATCAGCTCCTTCCAGCGCGCCTGACGCGTATTGAAGACCAGACGGTTTGGGGGACAATTGCCGCGGCAACAGCCGTCCCGAGGTGAGCGGCAAAAAAACTTTAAATGGGGCTTTTTATTTTTTAAAAATCTGGTATTGTGAGGTCATATGAAAAATAAAGGGTTTACCCTCGTTGAGATCATGATTGTCGTGGCCATCATCCTTCTTCTCGCCGCGATCACGATCCCCAATATCACCCGGGCCCGTATTCAGGCCAATCAGGCCTCAGCCCAGGGGACTTTAAAACTGATCTCCAGTTCTCTCGAGAATTATTACGCCCTCAACAATGCCTATCCCCTCGTGACCACCTCGCTCATCGGAGCCAGTCCGCCGTATCTGAGTATCGATTATTTTGCCGGGATTCACAACGGCTACACCTTTACCAGCACATTAGCGACCTACTCTTATTTTGTTGCCGCTTATCCGGTCAACGCCAATTCCGGGAATTACAGCTATACCGTCTCAACCGGCGGCGTGATCCAGGCCTATTAATTCAACAGCGGAACGTCTTTCCTCTTCTATCCCGGGGGAGGGATTAAAACAGGAGGGATAACATGATGGCGTTATGGATCGTCTTGGGAGTCCTGTTTGTGATCGCGGTGTGGGGCATTGCTGTTTATAACGGCCTGGTTCAGCAGCACGAAAGCGTCAAAAACGGCTGGTCGCAGATCGATGTTCAGCTGAAACGCCGGCATGACCTGATCCCCAACCTGGTTGAGACGGCCAAAGGGTATCTGAAGCACGAGAACAAAACCCTCGACGATGTCATCCGGGCCCGTCAGATGGCGGTCGACGCCCGATCCCTGCCCGACAAACAGGCCGCCGAGAATATGTTGACCGGCACCCTGCGCAGTCTTTTTGCCGTGACGGAAAATTATCCGGACCTGAAGGCCAACCGGCAGATGATACAGCTGCACGAGGAGATCACCTCCACCGAGAACAAGATCGCCTTCGCGAGGCAATATTATAATGACGAAGTCAACCGCTACAACGCGTCTGTCCAGTCGTTCCCCGACAACGCCGTTGCCGGCGCCTTCAAATTTGAAAAGATGGAATTTTTTCAAATCGAAGATCCTGCCGAGAAAAAGGCGCCTGAAGTCAAGTTTTAACCCGCATGCCGTTCTCTTTCACCGAGATCGAGAAGAGCAAAAGCCGAGTCATCGCTTTCGCGTTTGCCTTTTTAGTCGTTCTTTATTTTGCCGCCGTCTATATCATCGCTTTTCTGATCCGTAATTATCAATCCCTGGATTTCTTTTCCGCCGATGAATCGATCGCCTCAAGTCCTCTGTCGCCCGGGGAATCCTTTTTTGCCCTGGCGATCGCTGTTCTCCTGGCCGCGGGGCATTGGCTCTTCACGATTCACAGTTTAAAGGACCGGGTCCTGGGGATTTTGAAGGCGCAGCCTCCCGTCCCGGAGAACACGGAGGAAAGGATGTTTCAGAATATCGTTGAAGAGCTCCGTGTCGCCACAGGCGGGGCTCCCATGGAGGCGATGGTCATCCCGTCGATGGCCTTGAACGCCTGCGCGGTCTCCGATGGGCATTCGACATCGGTCATTGCGGTGACCCAAGGGATTTTGTATAAACTCAACCGTTCCCAGATCGAGGCGGTCGCGGCGCACGAGGCCGGACATATTTTAAGAGGCGACGGGGCCGAGGCCATGATCATCAGTTCCATGTTTGAAATCTTCGGGGCGACCCTGCGGGCGATCAGGACGGGCGTTGAGAGTGTCATGGAATCCACGGAAGATCAATGGGGACTGCCTTCCGGCAGGGGATCCGGACGGGTGCTGCGGCTGGGACGTTCCCCGCATGTGATTATTTTTATTCTTCTGATTATTCTGGTGATCTGGGTTGTGCATGTCCTTTCTCTCCTGATGCGGATGTTTATTTCCCGGGAGCGGGAATACCGGGCCGATGCGATCGCGTCACGGCTGACCCGCAATCCGCTGGCCCTGGCCGAGGCGCTCTACATCATCGCCCACAAACGCCATACCCTGCTCGACGCTGCCGATTCGCTGGAAACCATCTTTATTGTGAACCCGCAGTTCTCCGCCCTGGATCAGGAGGAGGGGTTTTTTCCCGAGCTTTTTTCCACACACCCGCCGGTTGAGAGCCGTCTTGATATCCTTTTGAATATGGCCCACGGGATGGCGGGGGATTTGAAAACGGCCCTTCAAACGCTCGAGGGCAGGGAAGAGCAGGAGCGTCGCGAGCGGGAGGTTCTTCTTCCCCGGGATCCTCAAGGGCTATGGCTGCTGCAGCGGCCCGGGGAACAGGGCTGGTCGGGCCCTTTTAAAAGAGAAGAGATGGCCCGGATGGAATGGCTCACCCCCGAAACCTTGATTAGGCCGCAGGGCCTGGCCGAGGCCTTTCCTCTCGCGCAGATTGCATTTTATGAAAACAGGACAACGGGGCAGAAGACCCAGTCGGATGCCGGCAAAACCTGCCCTGCCTGCGGCGAGGGGTTGGAGCCTGAGATCTATGAACGGACCCGGATTCTCAAGTGCCGGAAATGCGGCGGGGTTCTCGTCGGCGAGAATGACATTTCCGTCATCCTGCACCGTAAAGAGCACACCTTTGACGAGCGGGTCCAAGGCATGGCCCGGACGATCCGGCAGGAACACCCTCCGGGGCAAACCGTGTCGCTTCCTGTTCTGCCGTCAGACCGGAAGTCGTATTGCGAGCGGTGTCAGCCCCGCGGCCGGAATATGCGCAAATGTCTTTTTAACCGCTATTATCACGTTGAGATCGACAAGTGCATGGACTGCGGGCGGGTGTGGTTTGACAAGGACGAGCTGGACGTGATGCAGTGCCTTTATGAAACCTGGGAGGCCGAGGGAAAACGGCCGACGAGGTAAGGAACAGGAGGATCGATGGAAAACCTTGATGAGGGACAGGCCGTCCGGTGGGAGGATGCGGTACGGCAAAAGTTTGATCAGATGATCGAAAAGATCCCGGTTTTTCTGCGCGGGATCGCCAGGGAAAAGGTTTCGCAGCGGGCTGAAAAAATCGCGCGGGCGGACAACCGCTTCGTCGTCGGCGAAAAGGACATGGTGGACGCCTTTTTTGCGGAAACGCCGTTTGGATTTCACGGCCCGATGAAAATGGACATGACTGATCTGGGCATTGCGTATACAAAATACGGGCATCCCCTTTAAAGGGGATCCTCCGGCCAACACTCATAACAAGAGCCCCCTCTTGACATTATCAACCGCTTTGGTAGGATGAAACCGCACTTTTCACCCTGCCGAAGCGGGCATATCAACAATGATGTGGATCAAAACCATGAGATCATTCAAGGATGGGACAAATGAATTTTGGGCGTTGGATCATGCTTTGCATGTTGTCAGTGAGTCTGTGGATTCCTCCGGTGCCGGCCTTAAGCCAGGGCGCCAAACCTCAAGACGTTCTGCCGTTCCAGCACGTTGTCCAAACCGCAAAAGATTTAGCTGACAAACCCTTCCAGAATATCCCCGAAGAGAAAACACCGGAATTGTTACGCGAGATCGGTTACGATCAGTGGCGGGACATCCGCTTTAAATCCCCGTACGCCCTCTGGGCGAATGACAATCTTTTTTTTCAGGCCCAGTTTTTTCTTCCCTCGTTTCTGTATCAGCAGCCTGTCAAAATCCATATTGTCGATCCGACGGGCGCGCGCCCTTTCGAATTTTCGCGGGATTATTTTGAATACGGCAAAACCGGCCTGGCGGAGAAGGTCCCCGAGGACTTGGGGTACGCCGGATTCCGGCTGCACTATCCCCTGCGCACGAGGTCTTATTATGACGAGTTTGTTGTTTTTCTGGGGGCCAGTTATTTTCGGGCCGTCGCGCAGAATCAGGGTTATGGATTGTCGGCGCGGGGCCTTGCGATTGATACCGCGGTTCCATCCGGCGAAGAGTTTCCGGTTTTTAAGGAATTCTGGATTTTAAAACCCGGCCCGTCCGACTACCACATCACGGTTTACGCGCTCCTGGACAGCCCGAGTGTCGCCGGGGCCTACCGGATGACCATCCGCCCTTCGTCAGCGACGGCCATGGATGTCGAGTGTGTCCTGTTCCCTCGCAAGGAGATTGCAAAATTGGGGATTGCGCCCGCGTCCAGCATGTTTTTCTTTGGAGAACATTCTTCGAGGGAGACGGGCAAGGATTTCCGGCCCGAGGTCCATGATTCCGACGGGCTCCTTGTTGTCAACGGGGAGGAATGGATCTGGCGTCCGCTGGTCAATCCGCGTCATCTTTTTATCAACACGTTTGAGACCGACAGTCTGAAAGGATTCGGCATTGTGCAGCGCGATACCGATTTTGATCATTATCAGGATTTGGAATCGCATTTTGAAAGACGGCCCAGCCTCTGGGTCACACCGCAGGGCAACTGGGGCCGAGGCCGCGTCGAGCTGGTCCAGATCCCGACGGTCAATGAGTTCAACGACAATATCGCGGTCTTTTGGGTCCCCGGCGAAAAACCAAAATCCCTGGAGCCGTTGCATTACAAATACACCCTGACATGGTACACGCCGCCTCACGAACATCCGGCGGGGCTGGCCGCGGTTCGTTCCACCCGCAAGATGAAGGTCGCTGACAAGGCTTTTCGTTTTGTGATCGAATTTGATGGCGGTGAGTTATCATCAACGTCGAATATGAAAGACCTGACGGCGGACATCTGGGTGGAAGAAGGCTACGAGATTGCCGATCATCAGCTGCAGAAAAATCCGGCCACCGGCGGATGGCGGCTCACATTTCAGACCCGTCCGGTTGAGGACGAAACTTTCCTCGAAAAGGTTTTGCCCGAAAAGGAAGATGTGGTCGAAATCAGGGCCATGATCAAAATTAACGACCGGCGTCTCACCGAAGTCTGGAGTTACGCCATTCATCCTTAAGAAATCTTATGCCAAGCGACACCGAACCTTTGCCATATCCCGCAGGTCATTATAAAACCTCTGTGACGCCGCCGATCACCCGGGCCTCCATGGTTCCGCAAAAGGAAGACCATATCCCGCGAAAAGCCTTGACCGCCAAAGAGCGCGAAATTTTTGAACGATGGTCCAGGGCCGCTTTTTTTCGTCGGATCGCGCTATTTATTCTGGTTGCCGGTGCTACGATCGCGGGGGCTGCCGTGATGTTTACGATATTGGCGGATCACGGGGTGGCCGTCAGCGAGTGGTTGATCCTCATGATTTTTACGCTGCTTTTCGGCTGGATTTCGTTTAATTTTTGGGTCGTTGTTTTTGGGTTTATCGTTTTGATTTTTCGGCCGGACCGCTTTGACGTCAGTCATGAATTGCGCCTCTGTCAACAGCCGGTCCCCAACGATTTCAAAACGGCCGTGGTCATGCCGATTTATAACGAAGATGTCGCCTCGGTTTTTGCCCGCGTCCGCACCATGGAGCAATCGCTGGAAAAAAGCGGGACGCGGGATCATTTCCATTTTTTCGTTTTGAGCGACACCAGTGATCCCGACCGCTGGGTGGAGGAAGAGTCCGCCTGGGCGATGGTGTGTCATGAGCTTTCGGCGTTCGGAAGAATTTTTTACCGGCACCGGCGGGTGCGGGTGGGAAAGAAGAGCGGCAATATCGCGGATTTCTGCCGCCGCTGGAGCAGCCGGTACCGCTATATGGTTGTCATCGACGCGGACAGCTGGATGAGCGGAGGCCTTTTGACGAACCTCGTGAAACTGATGGAACGGCGGACCGATATCGGGATTTTGCAGACAGCGCCCAAGGCCGTCGGACAAAATACATTTTTGTCGCGGATCCAGCAATTTTCCGGGCATCTGTACGGTTCACTGCTGTTTGCGGGGATCCAGTTCTGGCAGTTTGGGGACGCGGGATTTTGGGGGCATAACGCGATTGTCCGGATGGATCCCTTTATAAAATATTGCGCCCTGCCTGAGGTGCCGGGGCCCGCGCCCCTGGGAGGAAAAATCCTCAGCCATGATTTTGTGGAGGCCGCCCTCATGCGCAGGGCCGGGTGGGGCGTCTGGCTGGCGACGGAGCTCAACGAAAGTTACGAACAGTTGCCGCCGAGTCTGCTCGGAGAGTTGTCCCGGGACCGGCGGTGGTGTCTGGGAAACCTGCAGCATTTGAAACTGCTCCGTGTCCAGGGGTTTTCCTTCGGCCATCGTCTGCTTTTCTTGATCGGAAATATTTTTTACGGTTCGGCGTTATTGTGGCTGGCGCTTCTGATTTTGCTGACCGCCAACGGCGTCGGCTCCTTTTTGAACGTCCCGAATTATTTTCCCGGGAGGATGCATCTTTTCCCGGACTGGCCGATCCAGCACCGCCATTTGTCCTGGATGCTCTTCTGGGCCACGGCGGGTTTTCTCTTTATTTCAAAAATCCTCACCCTCGCGTTCATCCTCATCCGCAAGCAAGAAAAATTTTATGGCGGCGCGGCGCGGTTAGCGGCCAGCATGATCCTGGAAACCCTCGCTTCGATTCTCTACGCTCCGGTGAGGATGCTGTTTTACAGCCGGTTTATCCTGTTTTCGATCTTCCATAAAAAATTGGAATGGAACGTGCAGCAGCGGGCCGAGCAGCGGACTCCCTGGAGGCAGGCGGTCAAGGCGCACGGGTTTGATACCGGTCTGGCGTTCGTTTCCGGGGCCGCGCTTTTTTCCGTTGACGCGACACTCGGGTGGTGGTTCGCGATTGTGGCCTTGCCGCTTCTCTTCGCGATCCCGTTGTCGGTCTGGAGCGGTTCGGCGCGGCTGGGAACGGCGCTACGGCGGTACGGGCTGTTTTTAACGGCCGAAGAGATCCACCCGCCGGAGGAATTGCGCTGGCTCTGGGAATCGCCGCCTCAGGGCGCGGTTCACCCCGCCCATTCGCAAAAGGGATTTTTGCGCGCTATAGCCGATCCGTGGACAAACGCCCTGCATCTGGCGCTCCTGCGGGACAACCGGAAATTTTCGTCGGGGATCCTCCAATATAAGGAAAGCCTTATCCAGAAATTCGTCCATCATGGAGAGCATGCCTTGACCAACCGCGAAAAAAAATGTCTGCTGTACGATCCGGCCTGCCTGCGGCACCTTCATAATTTACGGGGGCGACGTTGATTTCCGGCTGGAACAAGCCTAAAATGGAACCAAAAGTGAACTTAAAAAGGGGGGAAGTATGTGCGCGATGAAAGAGTCGATGTTTCATCTGGGCCTGTTATGGCTGCGGGTTTTGATGGGGGCGGGGATGGCGAGTCATGGGTACGCCAAGGTTTTTGGCGGCGGGGTCGCCGGTTTGATTGGCGGGGTTACGAAAATGGGTTTTCCCATGCCGGAGGTTTTTGCCTGGGCGGCCGCGGTGGCGGAATTCGCAGGCGGCATCTGTATCGTCCTGGGGCTGTTTACGCGGGTCTCGGCGCTTTTTGTTTTTGCGACGATGACGGTCGCGGCCTTTGTCGCTCACGCCGCGGATCCGTTTAAGGTCAAGGAACTGGCCCTCGCGTATTGGACGATGGCGGGAACGCTCATGTGCACCGGAGGCGGAAGTGTAAGTTTGGACCGGATGTTTTTCAAGACAAAAGGATGATAGGGTTTAAAAAAATTTTTCGGAACCTTGATGGGATCCTTCGTTTGAACCTTATGTCCAAGAGATAGTAAAGCCGGAATGACCTATATGCTCACAACACAATACGTCTATTTTTTAGTGGCCGGAATTGAATGCATAGTGGTAAGATGATCAAAATTTTTATCCAAAGTCAACACCAACCCCCACAGGAGGAATAATGGAAATCACGAACATCGAATCCATCCCAGGGAAGAAAATCACAACACATTATGGACTGGTGTGCGGCAGTACGGTGCGTTCTAAAAATGCTTTTAAGGATATTGGGTCTTCCTTTAAAAATATGTTTGGAGGGGAGCTCAAAAGTTATACTCAACTTTTAAACGAAACCCGGAAGGAAGCTATTGGCCGGATGGTTGAGCAGGCAACACAGTTAGGGGCGAATGCCGTCGTGAATGTCCGTTTCGCGACGTCCGACGTGACAGCCGGAGCGGCAGAAATCTACATCTACGGCACTGCGGTCAGAGTGGAATAAAGGAGGATATGATCCATGGAAGATCTCATCATTTTGGGCGCAGTCGCCGTCTTCTTTGTCGTTTCCTACTTTATCGGATCACAGAATGAAAAAAATCATTTTGCGAATATCATGAAAAGAGAAAAATCCTTGATTCTTCTCCCCGCGGTCACTTTAAAAGCGGCAGAGGAGCGCCCCGTTGTTCAAACCAAGTTGGTCATGGGTAATGTGGTGATTGCCGGCGATTTTTTCAAGCAGATTGTGGCGCAATTGGCCAGCTTTTTTGGCGTGAGGATTTCGGTTGCCGAAAGTCTGGTGGACCGGGCACGCCGCGAAGCGATTCTGCGCATGAAAGAGCAGGCCGTCGGGGCTGACGCGATTCTGAACGTCCGGGTTGAATCCATGAAAATCGGGGAACGCGAGCAGATGTCCGGATTAGAGGCCATGGCTTACGGTACGGCCGTTTATTACGCAAAATGAAATTTGAACCCCGTGACATCGAAAAGAATGTTAATGTCCCGACGCATAATCCGATGGGGGAGTTTTTCCGCCTGAGTTTGTGGTTGTTGGGGATT
>CAYHZK010000041.1:0-15203 GCA_964361085.1 uncultured Planctomycetales bacterium | reverse complement strand
CAGGGACGGGAATCCTCTCCGTTATCGCGTATCATTGCGGCGCCAAGACGGTGGACGCTGTTGATATTGATCCTATGAGCGTCCAGGCGGCAAAAAAAAATTTTGAGGCGAATGGATTTCGCTGCCGTAAAATGGCCGCCGTTGATTTTGCAAGATGGAGAACCACAACACGCTATGACTTTGTGGCCGCGAATCTGGTCACTCATGATCTTTTGATGCTCGGCCCAAAACTCACAACGATGGTTAATCCGGGGAAGTTTTTGGCGATGTCCGGCATTTCATTAAAGAATTTATCGAAGATAAAGAGATCGTTCCGGCAGCAGCCTCTGAGACTGTTGAAGACAGCGTGCGGCAGGGAATGGGCGGCGCTTTTGTATCAGCGGGAGGGAGGGTGAGTGAGATATGTTTGGCGTTTCTGTTAAGAAATATGAAGCCCTCCTTTCTGAAATGAAGCGGCAGGGGGTATTTGAGAAGGACATTGAAGAAGAGTTTGTCCATTCTTCGGCAAAAGGGGGACAGAATGTCAATAAGGTGGCGACCTGCGTCTCTCTGCGGCATAGCCCGACGGGGATCGGCGTAAAATGCCAGCGGGAACGGTCCCAGGGGATCAATCGCTATCACGCCCGTTGTTTACTACTCAAAAAGATTTTCGCGCGGGAGGAAGAAAAGCGGAAAAGCGAGATCGCCGAACAGGAAAAATTGAAACGTCAAAAACGGAAACGCAGCCGGAAGGCCCGGGAGGATGTCCTGGCGGGGAAAAAATATCAGGCGGAGAAAAAGGTCCGCCGCCGCAAGGTGACGCCGCATCGATGGCGGGAAGGGGATTGAATGGTAAGGACGGCGGTTGTGTTTTTGTTTATCATCAGCATGGTGGGCCACCGCGTTGCCGCGGAGGGGGCTGAACCCCTCATCGTCGCAGCGGCGGCAAGTTTGAGCAGCGCCATGACGGAAGTTGCCGCGGATTTTGAACGGCGGTATCATGTCCCTGTTCGCCTGAACGTGGCGGGATCCAGCACCCTGCGCGTGCAGATTGAAAAGGGCGCGCCGTGCGACGTTTTTGTTTCAGCCGACGCGCTCAATGTCAAGGCCCTGGTGGACGCCGGGCTGGTAGACCCCGCTCAGCAGATTGTTCTTTTTAAAAATCGTCTTGTTGTTATCGCCTCGGCTGAGGGTGGGCAGCGCCTTAACGGTCTCGGTCACATGAAATTGAGAAAAGGGGATTTTCTTTCCCTCGCCGACCCGCAGGTCGTGCCTGCGGGGATTTATGCCAGGCAGGCCCTCAGGCATGCCGGCGTTTGGGAACGGGTTAAGGATGATGTGGTGCCCATGGCGGACGTCCGGCAGGCCATGACCCAGGTGGAGCAGGGTAACGCCCGCTACGGCATCGTTTATAAAACAGACGCGTCCGTTTCAGAGAAAGTCGTTGTGGTTTACGAAATCCCGCCGGAGTTCCATGAGCCGATTGCCTATGTCGCTGCCGTCGTCGGCGCGGCAGAAAGAAAGAAATTGGTCCCGGAGTTTTTCTTGTTTTTGCGGTCGCCGGAGGCGAAGGCGATTTATAAAAAATACGGATTTCTCATCGATGAATGACAGCATCCTTTCCCCCATAGTCTTATCCTTACAATGCTCTCTGCTCAGCGGGCTGATTAATATCCCATGGGGACTTTTTTGGGGCTGGATTCTGGCGCGAAAGAAATTTGAGGGCAAGGTTCTTCTTCAGACTCTTTTGTACATCCCGCTCGTTCTCCCGCCGGTTCTGACGGGTTATTTTTTATTGATCCTTTTCAGCAAAAATTCGCCTTTAGGCCGGTGGCTCTACGAAATATTTTCGATACGATTTGTCCTGGACTGGAAAGGGGTTGTTCTGGCCAGCGCGGTTGTATCGTCGCCGTTTATGATTCAAGCGATCAAGCAGTCTTTGGAAAAGGTCGATCCGCGTCTGGAGTTGGCCGCGCGGAGTCTGGGCGCTAATTTTTGGAAGGTCTGGACATCCATTACGCTGCCGTTGTCCTGGCAGGGGATCGTGGCCGGCTTTTTTTTGGTCTTTGCCCGCAGCATGGGAGAATTCGGGGCGACCATCATGGTTGCCGGCAATATCCCCCATCAAACCCAGACGATCCCGCTGGCCATTTACAGCAAAGTTTATCTGGGGCAGGAGGCCGAGATCTTGCCTTTTGTCGTCGCCGCGATTTTAATTTCGTATGTAGGGCTGGGAATCAGCAGCCACTTAACCCGGACTTCATAATGTCATGACGCTGCTGCGTTTCAAAATTCAAAAACGGCTGGGCTCTTTTGAGCTGGATGTCACCGGCGAACTGAAAGAGGGTTTAGTCGGAGTTTTTGGAGAATCCGGCTGCGGCAAGACGACACTACTCCACTGCCTGGCCGGATTTTTGCGACCCGACGCCGGAGAGATCGCGTTTGACGGGAAGATTTATTTCTCGTCGGAAAAAGGGGTCGATGTCCCGATGGAAGAGCGGCGGATGGGGGTGGTCTTTCAAGACGCGCTTTTGTTCCCCCATTTGTCGGTCATGGAAAACATTGTGTACGGTTGCCGCAAGACCTGTTCAAAAAGTTTTTATGACGATGTCATTGATGTTCTGAATCTTTACGCCCTGCTGGATCGCCGCCCCGCGGACCTGTCCGGCGGGGAAAAGCAGCGCGTGGCGATTGCCCGGACTCTGCTGCACGAACCGTCCATCCTTCTGATGGACGAGCCGGTGGCCTCTTTGGACCTTAAGGCGCGGCACCAGATTGTAACGCATTTGAAAAAGATTCATCAGAATCTGAAAATCCCGATCATTTATGTCACCCATTCGATTTCGGAATTGCTGTTTTTGGTCGACTGGGTTGTGGTGATGCAAAATGGGCGGAATATTGAATATCTCCCGCCGCAAAGAATTTTTCTCAACAGAAGCATGAATCGGCTCGTCGGTGATGACATTGAAAATATTTATGAGCTGCCTGTCCTGAAGATCAAAGCGGATGAAAAGCTGGCAGTCCTGGATTTTGGGGGGCATGAGCTGAAGGTCGTCTATCATGAAGACGGCCGGATTCTGCCCCGGTTTAAGGTCGGAATCCGGGCGGCCGACATTATCCTTGCTGTTGAACCTGTCAAAGGGATCAGCGCCCGCAACACGATCCCCGCGCTCATTGAACGGATTGATCCGGTGGGGGACATTATGATGATCGGGTGCCGGACAAACACGATCCTCTGCTGGGTCGAAATCACGCAGGGGGCTTTCGAGGAGCTGCGGCTTAAGGAGCGTCAGGCCGTTTATTTGATTATCAAGGCCAGGTCTGTTTTTGTTTTTGATTAGGCCAAGGCATATCGGATTTCAAATGGGAGGAGTGAGATGATGAGGAAAGCGCCCGCGGGCATGGTGGATATCAGCGATAAAGCGGTCACATCTCGTGTCGCTGTCGCGTGTTCAACGATAAGGCTGGGAAAGCAGGCTTTTTCAATTTTGATGTCGCAAGGTTCGCCAAAGGGCGATGTTTTTGAAACTGCCCGGGTCGCGGGGATCATGGCGGCTAAAGGGACTTCGCAAATCATTCCGCTTTGTCATCCTTTAAGCCTGAATAAAGTCAACATTACCTTTGAAAATGAGAAAAAAAACTCTATGATAACACTCACCGCCGAGGTGAAATCCGAGGGAAAGACCGGTGTCGAGATGGAGGCGTTGACGGCCGTCTCGGTCGCGGCGTTGACCATCTATGACATGATGAAGTGGGCGGATAAAGGCATGGTCATTTCGGATATCAAGCTCCTGGAAAAACGGGGAGGCAAGAGCGGGGATTTTAAATCGTAGTTCGTATCTCGTATCTTGAAACAGATTATACGAATCGCACGTCGTAAAAATGTGAAAAAATATACCCTCGGCATCTGTGTTTACAATGAAGGCGATAAGATCCGCCGCGTTATCAAGAAATTTAATGATTACCGGAACTACGATGTTGTGATCTTTGATGACGGTTCCACCGACGGCGCCCTGCAGGACATCCCGGCGGAGTTGCCGGTTCATGTTATTCGTAACGCAACGCAGCAGGGGGCCGGTTATGGCGTGCGCAGGATTTTTGAACACGCGCGGCAAAAGGGGTATACGGCGGTTTTTTTTGTCTCCGGCAACGATAAGGACGATCCTGCGGATATTATCAAACTGCAATCTGCTGTCGAGCAGGGGTATGATCTTGTCCAGGGGTCACGCTATCTGCCGGGAGGCCGCTACGCCCGGATGCCTCTTTATCGTCGGGTCGCGACACAGTTTTTGCACCCGTGGTTGTTTTCGCTGGTGTCGGGAAAAAGGATCACCGACAGCACCAACGGTTTTCGCGCCGTGCGGCTTTCGGTCCTCGACGATCAGCGGATGGACCTGGGCCAGCCCTGGCTCAATGAGTATGAACTGGAACCATACCTTTTCTATAAAGTGATCAAGCTCGGATACAAAGTGTGTGAAGTCCCTGTCACCAAGATTTACCCTGTCCGGAAGGAAGGATATACCAAGATGAAGCCGTTTTCAGGCTGGTGGAGTATCCTGCGGCCGCTGGTTTATCTGGGGCTGGGCATCAGAAAATGATTCCCTGACTGCGCCATCAAGAATTTATGCTCACCGCACATCCACATCTCTCCAAAGGTATTGTTATCTTTTCGTTGATAGCCGGGATGTTTGGTCTGGTCTTGCGATTTTATAGCATCACGTCAAATGATTTTATTTTCTACGATGAAGGTTATTATCTCAATTGGAACCGTCCTTTGGGCGAGGCGCTGGCGGCCCATCATCTCAAAGGCGAGGATATGCGCAAAGCCGTCGATATCTACGTTACGCGGTCTTTGGGCAGCGGAAAGGCGTTGTGGTTTTTATTGACGGATTCCCGTTTTTTCTGGGGAGGGTTTAAAGATTTATTCTTCGCGAGATTGCTCGCGGCGATTTTTGGGACAGCCACGCTGGGGATGACGTATCTTTTTGCGAAGAGATTTTTTGATTCTTCGAGGGTGGCCGGGCTGGCGATGTCTCTTCTGGCGATTCTGCCGAGTCATGTTTTTTATTCCCGAGTGGGGATGCAGGAGGCCTTGAGTACGTTCCTGGTCCTGGCGGGTTTTTATTGTTATTTTTTCCCGCGGTCGTTTGGCTGGCGGACATTGGCGGCCGGCGCCATCTGGGGCATGGCCTTTTTTGCCAATTACCGTTTGATCATCCTTCCTGTCGTTGTGGCTCTTGCGGAATTTTATTGGAGTTTTTCTCTGAAGGAGCGTCCGGCCTTTCGTAAATATTTATGGGCGCTGTTGATCTTCTTCGCGTGTGTCTTTGGGATCGGCAACCTCAAAGACGGACAGAACACGATCGTGGTTTTTTCCTGGATATGGCATCAGGCCGACATGGCCAGGGAACAGTGGAACTGGATCAATTTACTTTCCTATCCTTATTATATTTTCCGCCTGGAAACGGCCTTGTTCGGGATATTCTTTTTCGGCAATCTGTACTTTGCTTGCCGGCGTCAGTGGCGGGAACTGCTGCCATTTTTTTTAGTCTGTGTTCAGATGGGGATTTTTTCTTTTGCCAGCGAAAAGGGCGCCCGGTATCTTTGTGTGATGACGCCGTTCATGGCGATGTCGGTGGCCGCCCTGGGGTACCGGCTGATGACACAGCAACGCCGGCTGAATAATTTTATTCTCGTCGCTTTTTTTGTTGTGATGAGCGTTCTCATGGTTCAAAAATCCATGATGCTGGCACAGCACCATTCCGATTACCGCTCCTCGGCGGAGTTTCTGCTGGCCCGGGATCCCGGGGTGAAGTTTCTCTCCACACAGAACTACGTCCAGAATCTCTATGTGGAGGATCAGAAACACGTCGAGCCATGCCCTCATGGTTTTGACGAGCTGGTCAAACGGTATCACCAGGGGTTCCGGTATTTGGTTGTCTGCCCTCAGGCGTACATCTCCTGGACGGAAAAGAATCAGCGGTTTCATCCGCGGCTGGAAGGATATTTGGAGTTTATCAGGGAACGGTTCAAACCCGTTGAGGAGTATTCGCATTTTAACGATGCGATGTTGGAGCGTTTCGTTTTTGATCACAATGAAAATCTGGCGCGATCCATCCGGTTCCTGAAAATCTCAAAAGACGACGTGAAATTCGGCGGATTCGGCGTTCTCCGTGTTTATGATTTGTCGGAGGTGGTCCCTGAGACGTTAAAGGCCCTGTCCGCCGCGCCGTCGAGAAGGCCGTGAGGGACGATATGGTTAAAACTCTTTCCTTCCAGGAAGCCCTCCGGACACTCAACCTCCCGGATTTGTCCCGGAATCTGTTTTCCTCCAAGGAATGGATGACGGTGATTTTAAGGACTTATAACGCGAAGATCTTTGTCAAATATATCGAGCGGGGCGGGACGGTCGCGAGCTATATCATTTATGCCGTTGTGCGGAATTTTCTGGAATGGAAGATATGCATCTGCTCTTATTGCGATTATTGCGATTGTCATGTCGCGAGCGTCGAGGATTGGCGGCTGTTTTTTGAATCTCTTCGTCAAGAATATCCGCAATACCGCATTGCCGTCCGAAATTTAAGGGATGCCCTGGTGCGCGAGGTGCCCGAGCTGCGGGTGTTGAGCCGGGAAAAGTTTCACTATCTGGATCTCCACCGGGATTTGCCCAGCGTTTGGAGGGAAACACACGATTCTTTTAAGGCCGCGGTCAAACAGGCGGAAAAAAGCGGGGTCACGGTTCGACGCTGCCCGAAGTCGGAATTACCGAAATTTTATGACCTGCACCTGCGGATCCGTAAAAATAAATATCAGGTTTTCCCGCAGCCCTACCGTTTTTTTGACATCATCTGGCAGGAATACATGGAACAGGGGAAAGGCGTCCTTTTGGGGGCCTATAACCCGGCCGGTGAATTTATTGGCGGGAATATTTATTTACTTTGCGGGAATACTCTGTACTATAAATTCAACACCTCGTCGCTCGCCGCCTTGAAATTGCGGCCCAACAATCTCCTTTTTTGGGAAGGGATCAGGTACGCCAAGGAATTGGGATGCGAATATCTTGATCTGGGCTCCAGCGGCGCCGACCAGAAGGGTTTGATTCTGTTTAAAGATCACACCGGAGCGCGGATGCTCGAGATCCAGCACCTGGGGTTTGAACCCCCTGGATATAAATTCAGCCAGAAAAAAATTCTGCGGACCATGACGAGGATTTTTACGCAGCCGTGGATGCCGGAATTCATGGTGCGGTGGGGGAGTTCGATTATCTATCCTTATTTAGCGTGAAGTGATATTTTGCGTGAAGCGCACCACGTGAAGCGTGAAGCGAAACAAAGGCGATTGGGAATGAATCTTAAGAGTTTATTCGACGCATGGGGAAGGGCCGCCTCAAAAGAGTACATTGACCGCCAATGGCTTTTGAGCAAATGGGAGGTTGTTGAGGGGATTGAGTGGCCGCCGGAGAAAATTCAACGCATGATCGGCAGTATTGTCGACGGCCTCCGGTTGACGTCGCGGGACATCGTCGTTGATCTGGGCTGCGGCGGTGGATGGATCCTCAAAGAGCTGAAAGCCTATAGCCGGCGGATGGTGGGCCTTGATTTTTCACTGCCGATGTTGGAGAATGCTGTTGCTTATTGCCCCGGGGAAAGTTTTGTCTGCGGGGAGATCGGCAAACTCCCTTTGAAGGAAAACTCCTTTGACTGCGCGTTGAGCTATTTTGTCTTTCTCAATTTTATGGACGACCGTTTTGTGGAGCAGGCGATCCTGGACGTCGTGCGGATTTTAAAAAAGGGCGGACGGGCCTTGCTGGGGCAGCTGCCGGATCAAACCCGCTCCGGGGCATATGACCAGGCGAAGGCCGCGTACCTGGATTATTGCCGGGGACAGTATCAATTTGGAAAAGACAACCGGGACATCTGCCGCGCCCCGCAGAAACTTTTTGATATGGCGAGGCTGGCGGATTTTTTGCGGAGCCGGAATATTGTTTACCGATTTGAAAAATCCTTCAATCCTTTCTATCGTCCCGGTGAACCGGAGCGGGTGGATTGGCGTTTTGATTTGATTTTGGAAAAACAGTGAGGAGGGGAGAACAGTGAAAAGCGCTGGTGGTTCCAAGTCGCAATATCAATTTGAAGCCCTTGCCGCATCAATTGAAAATTATGAGGCGCAGTACGCCCAGGATATTACGCGGGAGCGCTATTTCGGATTTCCGATGGCAGCCATTTTAGACGCGGAGAGCCGCTTGCTGTCCGAAACGGTCCCGTCGATCGCGTATTACTCCATGGAATACGGACTCGCCCCCAGCATTTACAATTCTTTTCAGCTCAGCCGTCCCATGAGCGAGAAAAATCAATTTTTTCAACATGAGGTCTTTTCCAATTATTGGATGTGCGATTACATTTTTAAAATCAAGATCGATAAAATGCTGGATATCCCGATTTACAGCGGCGGGTTGGGCGTTCTGGCGGGGGATACGATCAAAAGTGCGGCGGATATGGGATACTCGTTTTTTGGGATCGGCATCCTCTGGAACAAAGGATATTTCAAGCAGAATTTTTGGTACAAGCACGGCCAGGTGCCCGAAGAATTGCAGTGGGACCCGTCCACGTACCCGGGCCTGATCCCGCTTAAGAATATCGTGACCCTCGACACCAAGGAGGGGCCGCTGCGGCTGCGGTTATGGAAGTATTATGTTTACAGTTTTGACCGTAAGCATGTCTGTCCTCTCATTCTGCTGGACTCCAATCTCCCGGACAACAGTCCGCATTTGCGAAAATTGACGGACCAGCTTTACCGCAGCGACGATGTGTGGTGGAAAATTTTTCAGCGTTCGATCCTCGGCATCGGAGGGACCAAGGCGTTAAAAAGTTTGGGATATGAGGTGGACCGTTATCATCTCAATGAGGGGCACGCGGCCTTCGCGCTTTTAGAGCAATACATCTCTTTGTCCGATAAGTCAAAAATTGAAGAGATCAAAAAGAAAATCACATTCACGTGCCATACCCCGGTTGCGGCCGGACATGACCGGTTTATGCTGCATGATGTGGCCCGGGTTTTGAACCAGAACTATGTCGAAGCCGCCCAGATGTTCGGAAAAGAGACGGCCGATTCGCCTCAAATCAACCTGACCTTCATGGCGCTCAACAACTGCAGCAAGGCCAACGCCGTGGCCGCGAAACACGGCGAGGTGATGCGTTATCAATTCCCGCGGTTCGCAGATAAAATCGAATCCATCACCAACGGGATCCACATCCACACCTGGCTTTCGGAAAGTTTTCAGAAATTGTTCGATCAGTACGCCGCGACCCTCGGCGACTGGCGTTCTCATCCCGGGAATCTGGTGAAGGTCAAGGATTTGGCCGGCGATGAGAATTTTCGCCGGGACATCTTTGCCGCTCACCAGGAGAGCAAAAGAAATTTGATCGAGGTCGTCAGGCACTGGCAGCTCAGAGAAGACGTCCTGACCCTGTGCTGGGCGAGAAGAATCGCGGGGTACAAGCGGCCGGCGTTGATTTTTCATAATATCAAACAGATCATCAACCTCGCCCATGATGTCGGTCCGCTGCAGATTATTCTCGCCGGCAAGGCTCATCCTAACGACAATATCGGCGCGGCCCACATCGACGAGATTCTGGACCATATCGATCAGTTGAACGCCCATCGGCACGTGATCCGGGTCTTGATCCTGGAAAACTACGATACCTTTTTTGGGAAATTGCTGACGAATTCGGTCGATGTCTGGCTCAACAATCCACTGCCGCCGTTTGAGGCCTCGGGGACAAGCGGCATGAAGGCCATCTTAAACGGCGTCCCGCAGCTGACCACACTCGACGGGTGGGTGGTCGAAGCCGCCGATGATAATATCGGCTGGATTTTCGGGTATGAGCATCCCGGCGGCGATATCGGCGATGAGCGGAACCTGCGGCTGGACGAGGATTCCCAGGCCCTCGGCGAAACTTTGGAAAAAGTCATGCGCCTGTATTACGAAACCTACCGTGACGGCCGGGTCAACATCCAGAGCCCGTGGATCGACAAGATGATCAATTCGATCAGCCGCAGCGCCTTTTTCAACACGCAGAGAATGATCGAAGAGTATAACAAAAAAATGTGGAATGGTTTGTTGTGAAACAGTACCTGGAATTATGCCGCCATATCCTCGAGCACGGGGAACAGAAGGCCGACCGCACCGGCACCGGAACCCTTTCGGTTTTTGGATACCAGTCGAGGTATGATCTGCGGGAAGGGTTTCCCATCGTCACCACAAAAAAAATTTTATTCCCGGCGGTGGTCAGGGAGCTGTTGTGGTTTCTGAAGGGGTCGACCAACATCAACGATGGGCTGAAGGAGCATACCCCGATCTGGAACGCCTGGGCCGACGAGAACGGGGACTTGGGCCCGGTCTACGGCTATCAGTGGCGCCGGTGGGAGAAATTCGTTTGGGAGGAACAGGCTAAGACTTACCGTAAGGAACACATCGATCAGATTCAGGATGTGATCCGGCAAATCAAAACGAACCCCGACTCGCGGCGGTTGATCGTCAGCGCCTGGAACGTCGCCGACATTGACCGGATGGCCCTGCCGCCCTGCCATGCCTTTTTTCAGTTTTATGTGATCAACGGGCGGTTGGACTGTCAGCTCTATCAGCGTTCGGCGGACGCGGCGCTGGGTGTTCCTTTTAACATTTCCAGTTACGCCCTGCTGCAAAGCATGATCGCCCGGGAATGCGCCCTGACGCCGGGGATTTTTGTGCATACCCTGGGAGACGCCCATATTTATCTCAATCATGTGGACGGCATCCGATCGCAGCTGCGGAGAACCTGCAAGCCATTACCAGAGCTGCGTCTGGCCGACAAGAATGTCCTGGAATTTGCCTTTGAAGATATCGAGCTGGCCGGCTACCAGCACGATCCGTTTATCAAGTTTCCAATTGCCGTTTGAGGTTATGCGAATATGAACTTTAGCATTGTCGTCGCAGTCGATAAAAATTTTGGCATTGGCAAAGATGGCCGTCTGCCCTGGCACCTTCCCTCGGAGTTGCGGCATTTTAAAGACGTGACCATCGCTTCTCCCGGGATCGAAAATGCCGTTATCATGGGAAGAAAAACCTGGGAATCCTTGCCGGAAAAATTTCGTCCCTTGCCCGGGCGGTGCAACATTGTCATATCAGGTCGGAATGATCTGGGATTTCCGCCTGGGGTGATTCAGGCGGCGACATTTCAGGAGGCCCTGGCAGCCGCCGAGATGATGCAAGCCGACAGCCGGATCGGCGAAGTGTTTGTTATCGGCGGCGCTCAAGTTTTTGGGGAAGCCATCCAATCCCGTTTTTGCCGCAAGATTTTTATGACCCATATCCTTAAAGATTTTCACTGCGATGTTTTCTTTCCCGCCCCAATGGAAAATTATCGTCAAATCCATGCCTCCGTGCCCGTCGTCGAAAACGGCGTCTCCTATTTTTTTGCCGAATATCTGCGCGGCTAGCCGCCGAAGTCGGGGCATCATTTGGCAGCGCTTTCTTTTAAACCGTTAAGGTTCTCTTAATTAATTAAGAATCCTGGCTTTACGCTACTTTTGATCCGCTAAAAAATTCCCGTTTGTCCTCAAGATTCCTGTCGTATTTTGCCGCCCGGCTCAGTATACTTAGGTTATCTTTGTAATGGTTTGCGAACAGTCAGACCGTTATGTGTTTTTTTTATTTTCGGCAAGGAGCAAGGTTGTTTATGCCCCCGTCACGATACGTTCTTCTGATTGATGATGAAAGCACCCAGACCCAATTGCTCGGGATGTTGCTGAAGACCCGCGGTTATGATGTCCAGGTCGCCGCCACCGCGGAAGAAGCCTTCCGAAAACTTTCTCCCGAATTGGATATTGTCATTCTTGATCTGGTCTTGCCCGACTCCGACGGTTTTGAGGTCTGCCGCAGGATCAAACAAAACGAGCACACCCGGCATATCCCGATCATTGTGTTGAGCGCCTATTCCTTGACCGAAGACCGGCTGAAAAGTCTTTATCTCGGGGCCGACGATTTTCTCGCCAAACCCTGCGAGCATGAAGAACTTTTTGCGCGGATGGACGTGGTTCTCCGCCGGGGAGAAAAAAACAGGCTTTTGGATGATGATTACACGATTTGCGAGCTCCATCGCATCCTGGCTGAATGTTCCATCATGTCCTATTTTCAACCGATCTACCAACTTCAGCCGTTCCAATTGCTGGGGATGGAGATTTTGACCCGCCCGGTGAGTCCGGGACCTCTGGGAAACCCAGAGAAATTCTTTAAGGTGGCGTTGCAGTATGGGCTGTATGCCGAGATTGAGATGCTGGCGTGGTCCAGGGCTTTGAAAATCGTGTCGGCCCATGACCGTCGGGGAAGCAAAATATTTCTGAATTGCAATCCTTACTTTATCGAATCGTCGCAATTCTTGCGCGTCCGGACTCTGCTGGAGAGGTCCCATATCCCGGCCTCCGATGTCGTCCTTGAGATCACGGAACGATCCGCGATCCCCGATTATCATCTTTTTTATGAGCGTCTGGGGCGCTACCGGGAGTTTGGGTTTAATTTTGCCGTGGATGATGTCGGCGGGGGGTACGCCAGTCTCGAATCCATTGTCGAGATCAAGCCGGAGTTCGTCAAGATCGACGGGCATATCGTGCGGGATTTGCATCATGACGCGTTCAAGCGCAGTATCGTTCAATTTGTGGTTCAGTTTTGTAATGAACACGGGATTCTGGTTGTGGCCGAAGGGATCGAAAGCGAAACCGATCTGGAGGCTGTAAAAAACCTTGGTGTCGACGCGGGCCAGGGATTTTTTCTTTTTAAGCCCACGTCCGCTTTAAACATTGAAAATTTTCGCGACATTATCAATTCTCCGCAATTCCAGTCCCTGGGAAACACCTTCTCCATCTGATTTTCGCAAAGTTAATTTTAAAAATTCTTACATAAAGAATATCTTTGTGTATAATAACAATCAATCGAGAGACCTCCGCATGAACAACGGTGCCAGGAGCGGTATGCCTGAATTGTTGAAACCCCGGTCAACCTTGCTGAAAAAATCGGAAATGGCTGAGAACGTTTATTACGATATTTCGCCTTTCACGGAGCAGGACAGCCATCTTTTTAAAGAGGGAAATCATTTCCGCCTCTACAACACGTTAGGCGCCCATGAAATGCGTCGCGGTGATGTCGCCGGGACGCATTTTTCCGTTTGGGCCCCCAACGCGCAGGCGGTTTCTGTTATCGGTGATTTTAACGGCTGGAACCGGGAATCGCATCCGCTGGGATCGCGATGGGACGGGGCCGGGATTTGGGAAGGATTCATTCCCGGAGCCGCTCGAGGGTCCCTTTATAAATATCATATTGTTTCGAAGTTTAACGACTATCGTTCGGATAAAACCGATCCCTGCGCTTTTTTAAATGAGGTCCCGCCTAAAACCGCCTCAGTTGTTTGGGATCTGGACTATGAATGGCATGATCAGGGATGGATGCAAAAGCGCAAGGATCACGGCCTTGCGTCACCGGTTTCGATTTATGAAGTTCATCTGGGCTCCTGGCGCCGGGTCGTCGAAGAGGACAATCGGTCGTTGACCTACCGCGAACACGCAAACTATTTGGTCGATTACGTCAAGCAGATGGGGTTCACCCACGTCGAATTGATGCCCGTCATGGAGCATCCGTTTTACGGCTCGTGGGGTTATCAGTGTTTGGGGTATTTTTCGCCGACGAGCCGTTACGGCACCCCGCAGGACTTGATGTCTCTGATCGACTGTTTTCACCAGAACGGGATTGGCGTCATCCTCGATTGGGTCCCGTCGCATTTCCCGACGGATGGCCACGGCCTGGGGTATTTTGACGGCACCCATCTTTATGAGCATGATGACCCGCAAAAGGGATTTCATCCGGACTGGAAAAGTTATATCTTCAACATGGGGCGGCATGAGGTCAAAGAGTTTTTGATCTCGAGCGCCCTGTTCTGGCTGGACAAATATCATGCCGACGGGCTGCGTGTCGACGGTGTTGCCTCGATGCTCTATCTTGACTATTCGCGCCGGGCGGGGGAGTGGGTCCCCAACATTTACGGGGGGCGCGATAATATCGAGGCCATCGCGTTTCTGCGACAGATGAATGAGGTCATTTACGCTAATTTCCCCGATATTCACATGATCGCCGAAGAATCGACGGCGTGGGGAGGGGTTTCAAGGCCGACGTATACGGGGGGCCTCGGCTTCGGCATGAAGTGGAACATGGGCTGGATGCACGACACGCTCGAATATTTCCGGAAAAACCCGATTCATCGCAAGTATCATCACAGCGAACTGACCTTCAGCATGCTGTACGCCTTTACGGAGAATTTTGTCCTGTCGCTTTCGCACGACGAGGTCGTTCATGGGAAAGGATCTCTTTTTGGCAAGATGCCGGGGGACAACTGGCAGCAGTTCGCGAATCTGCGTTTGCTCTACGCGTATATGTACGGGCACCCGGGCAAAAAACTTTTATTCATGGGCAGCGAACTGGCGCAGTGGTCGGAATGGCAGCACGAAAGCAGTCTGGACTGGCATACCTTGCAGTATCCCCAGCACCGGGGCGTCCAGAGTTTGCTCAAAGATCTCAACGCGATTTACCGTCAGGAACCGGCCCTGCATCAGATGGATTTTGAAAGCGGCGGTTTTGAATGGATCAATCACGCGGGCTGGCAAGAGAGCGTCCTGGTTTTTTTGAGAAAAAGCCGTTCGGGGGATGACCCCGTTCTTGTCGTTTGTAATTTCACTCCTGTGGTGCGGCATCAGTACCGCGTGGGTGTTCCTGTTGCCGGTTATTGGCGCGAACTGTTGAACAGCGATGCCCAGCAGTACGGGGGTTCCAATGTCGGCAATAAGGGGGGCGCTCATACGCAAAACATCCCGCATAACGGAAAGGGATGTTCCCTTTCTGTGACACTCCCTCCGCTGAGCGCTCTGTATCTGAAACGATGTTAACCTGAATCGAACTTGCCCTCCGCGCTTATCTTCACAGTCACAGTAACGAGACGAGGAATTCATGAAAAAATATATTTGTATCCACGGACATTTCTATCAGCCTCCGCGGGAGAATCCCTGGCTGGAGGATATTGAAATCCAGGATTCCGCCGCGCCTTACCGTAATTGGAACGAACGGATCGCCTCTGAATGTTACGCCCCCAACGCGGCCTCCCGCATCCTCGACGACAAGGGAAGCATCAGGGACATTATCAACA
>CAYHZK010000040.1:0-15399 GCA_964361085.1 uncultured Planctomycetales bacterium | reverse complement strand
GGGTACCTGGAAGGATTTTATTACCGTCCCCGGATGGACAAAGAGATCTTAGCGCAGTATTCCGAAGGTCTGTTGTGCACTTCGGCGTGCCTGCGCGGCGAAGTCGCCTGGAATATCCGCCAGGGGAATCATGACGCCGCCCGCAAGGCCGCCGGCGAGCTCAATCATATTTTCGGCCAGGGGAATTTTTATCTTGAACTGATGGAGCACGGCCTTCCGGAACAGAAGATGGTCAATGAGGGCCTGCTTAAGCTCGCGAAAGATTTGAACCTCCCGCTTGTTGTGACTAATGACGTCCATTATCTCCAGCAAAACCAGGCCAAGGCGCATGAAGCGCTGTTGTGCATTCAGACGCAGACGTTTCTCAGCGATCAGAACCGGATGCGGCTGAAGACCGACCAGTTTTATTTTAAAGACCCGGCCGATATGAAGCGGGAATTCCACTGGGTGCCCGAGGCCTTGCGCAATACCGTCGAGATCGCGGACAAGTGTAATCTCGATCTGCGGTTTGATCAGTACCATCTGCCCCATTATGACCCGCCGGGGGGAATCCCCAAGGAAGAATATTTGGAAGAACTCTGCCGCAAGGCGATCCCGCGCCGTTATGGCGCGATGACCCCGCCGCTTGAAGAACGGTTGCGCCACGAATTGAACACGATCAAAAAAATGGGGTTTGTCAGTTACTTTCTCATCGTCTGGGATTTTATCCATTACGCGAAACAGCGGGGGATCCCGGTTGGGCCGGGACGCGGCTCGGCGGCGGGAAGTCTGGTGAGTTATCTTTTGGGGATCACGGACCTCGATCCGCTCAGGTACGGACTTCTTTTCGAGCGGTTTTTGAATCCCGAGCGCATGAGCATGCCCGACATCGACATCGATTTTTGTTTCGAACGCCGTCAGGAGGTCATTGATTACGTCACCAGGAAATACGGCAAGGACAACGTGGCCCAGATCATCACGTTTGGGACCATGCAGGCGCGGGCCGCGGTGCGCGATGTGGGACGGGTGATGAGTGTCGCTTACGGAGACGTTGATAAAATCGCCAAATTGATCCCGGCGGAACTTGGAATGACCCTCAAAGAAGCCCTTAAGATCGAACCGCAGCTGACGAAACTTTATGAGGAGGATAAAACCGCGGCCGAGGTCATCGATACCGCCCAGGTTTTGGAGGGGCTGACCCGCCATGCCTCGATCCACGCGGCGGGGGTCGTGATCGCGGATAAACCGCTGACGGACTATGTCCCGCTTTTTAAAAGCACGGACGGGCAGATCACGACGGGCTACTCGATGGACGGGATCGCCAAGATCGGGCTTTTGAAAATGGATTTCCTGGGGTTGAGGACCTTGACCGTCATCGATCAGGCGGTCAAGTGGATCAAAAAGACCCATAATCTTGATATTGATATCAGCAAGATCGCGCTCGACGATAAAAAGACATTCGATCTTTTGAGCAGTGCCAATGCCGCGGGAATTTTTCAGCTGGAAAGCGCGGGGATGAGGGAACTGCTTAAGAAAATCAAGCCCAGTCAATTCGAAGATCTCATCTCCATTCTGGCCTTGTACCGTCCCGGTCCGATGGGCAGCGGCATGCTGGAAGATTTTATCAAACGCAAGCGGGGAGACGTCGCCGTCAAGTATCCGCATCCTAAACTTGAACCCATTCTGAAGGAAACGTTCGGGATCATCCTTTACCAGGAGCAGGTGATGCAGATGGCCAGCATCCTCGCCGGATTCACCATGACGCAGGCCGATCATCTCCGCCGGGCGATGAGCAAAAAAATCCCCGAGGAAATGGACCAGATGCGCCTCGCCTTTGTGGACGGGTGCAGGAAGATCAGCCATATTAAGGAAGACGAGGCCAACCGCCTCTTTGACCTCATCGATTATTTTTCCGGCTATGGATTCAACCGCAGTCATTCGGCCGCGTACGCGCTCATTTCCTATCAGACCGCGTACCTCAAGGCGAATTTTCCGGTCGAATATATGTGCGCGCTTCTGACCTGTGAAAAAGATAATACCGACAAAGTGGTTGAGTACGTCCAGGCGTCGGAGGCCATCGGGATTACGATCTTGCCTCCGGATGTTAACGAAAGCCTGACCGAATTCAGGGTTATCGATGATAAAACAATCCGGTTCGGCCTCCTGGCCGTCAAAAACGTCGGGCAGACCGCGATCGAATCGATTGTGGAAAACCGCCAAAAGGACGGACCCTACCTTTCCCTTTATGATTTTTGCAAACGCGTTGACCTTCGCCTCGCGAACCGCAAGGTCGTCGAAAGTTTGATCAAATGCGGGGCGTTTGATCAGTTTAAAGTTTACCGTTCGCAACTCATGGCGATGATCGATAAAGCCCTCGATGCCGGGACCCGGGCGCAAAAAGAGCAGGCCTCGGGCCAGTTTTCCTTTTTCAGCATGGGTGACGAGATGGGGGGGTTCACAAAAGAGACCGAAGTTTTTCCAGACATTAAAGAGTGGCCTCAACCCGAGATTTTGTCTTATGAAAAGGAAATGCTGGGGTTTTATCTGAGCGGGCATCCTTTGAACCATTATCAGACCGAGATCAAAGAATTCGTCGACTATACAACCCGCGATTTAAAACAAGCCGTTGAGGGGCAGGAGGTTAAACTCATCGGGATCATCAACGCGGTCAAGCTCACCACAACACGCAAGTCCAATGAGCGCATGGCGATCATCAAATTGCAGGACATGGAAGGTGAAGTCGAGTCTGTTGTTTTTCCTTCGACCTATCAAAGTGTTGCCGATGTCCTTAAAGAAGGGGAGATCGTCGTGGTGGTTGGGCGTGTTGGGTTTCGGGAGGACGTTCCCAATATTGTCGCCGGGGATATTAAAAAAATTGAAGAGATTTATAAGGCGATCACGTCCATCAATCTCAATGTCTCCGATGTCACTCAGAATGATTTGACCCGGCTGCGTGAAAAGCTCTCCCTTTTTCCCGGGAAGATCCCCGTTTATCTTCACTTGAACACGAAAGAATACAAAAGCGTCCAGATTTTGGTGGGAGAGGACCTTTTCGTCACCCCAAACGGCGATCTGATCAACCAAATCAAAGACATCGTGGGCAGTGACCGCTTTTCCGTGACCATGTAGCACCTTTAAAAATCTTGCTTGACATCGTAACATCTTGTTGGTACATTGCTTAGGACGAGGAGGTGAGGACGATGACAAAAAAGGATATCGTGTTAAAGATCACGGACGCGACAGGCATCAAACAGGTCGACGTCAAGACGATTGTCCAGCAGACCTTTGATGTGATTATTGAAAGTCTTATGCGTAACGAAAAGGTCGAATTGCGCAACTTCGGTGTTTTCAAGATCAAAGAGCGAAGAGCCCGGTTCGGCCGTAATCCTCGCACGGGTGCCAGCGTCCCGGTTCCGCCGCGCAAGGTTGTTGTTTTTAAGCCCGGGCTGGAAATGAAACAGAAGATCAAATAAGAGAAGGGGTTCCTAACCCGCTCTGATCGTGATAAAAGATGATGACCTTAGAGGCGGAGGAAAATGTTCCTCCGCTTTTGAGTTATTGACGGATATTTTATGATTAAGAAATTTTCCCTTCCCCGAGGCACGGCGGATATTCTGCCGGATGAGGTTTTGCGGTGGCAGACCATCGAATCCGGCGCCCGGGCGATTTGTAACCTATATGGCTATAAGGAAATCCGCACCCCTCTCTTCGAAGAGGCCGAACTTTTCGCCCGCTCCATGGGCCAGACCAGCGACATCGTCCAAAAACAGATGTTGAACGTATCTTCATTTGAGGCGACCACTTTTTCTTATGGCGCGGACGGAACACCTACTCCTGGCTCTGTCAAAATTCCCAGTCCTTTAGTCTCCACTACTTTTTCCCTCCGCCCCGAAGGAACAGCTTCCGTCGTCCGTTTCTATATCCAGAATGACTTGGACAAAAAAGAATCCCTATCCAAATTGTTTTATATCGGCCCGATGTTCCGCGGGGAGCGGCCGCAAAAGGGGCGGCTGCGCCAGTTCCATCAGATTGGCGTTGAGGCCATCGGCCCAGGGTCGGCCTCGCCGTATCTCGACGCCGATGTCATTGCCTTGAGCGTTAACATGTTGAAATGGTTTGGTCTCAAAGAGGATCAGTTTAAATTGAAGCTGAATACCCTGGGCTCGGTTGCGGATAAAGAAAATTTTTCAAAATTCCTCCGTCAGCAATTGCAGCCGCGCGTCCCTGAGCTTTGTGAGGATTGCCGTCAGCGTTTTGAACGGAACGTCTTTCGTATCCTGGACTGCAAAAATAAAGATTGCAAGACGATCGTGGCCGGTTTGAAATTGAATCATTCTTATCTTTCGGAAGAAAGTCAGAAATACTTTTCGAATGCCTGCAAGGCCCTGGATAGTTTGAAGGTTAAATATGAAGTCGATTTGGGACTGGTTCGCGGACTGGATTATTATACGCATACGGTTTTTGAAATCTCCTGTCCCTCGTTGGGCAGTCAGGACGCGCTGGGGGCCGGAGGGCGGTACAATGATCTGGTGACGCAGCTGGGCGGCCCGGCCGTGGATGCCATTGGATTTGCTCTGGGGATCGAACGTATTCTCCTGGCGTTAGGAGACGTGGCGGCGGAAGAGGCTCCGCTCGATGTTTGTCTCATTTCACTGGATGAAGCGGCGCTGGAAAAGAATTTTCTTTTGCTTCATCAGATCCGCGAGGCGGGAATTTCCGCCGACATGGGTTACCGTCAGGCCTCGCTCAAAAGTCAGATGCGTTTGGCGGATAAAAGGAAGGCCCGGTATGTTATAATCGTGGGCGAATTCGAGCTGCAAAGAGGCGTTGTGACGGTTAAAAGGATGAAAGATACGGCACAACAGTCCGTTGGCCTGGAGAAAGTTGTTGAGGTTTTGAAAACAGGGGATTCTCAGGGGCCGTGGATAAGTTACCCTGATTTTAGAAAGGTTAATTGAGAAATGTTACGCACACACACATGTGGGGAATTGAGAAAAGAACATAAGGATCAGCACGTCATCCTCTGCGGCTGGGTCCACCGCCGCCGGGATCACGGGAAATTGACCTTCATCGATATCCGCGACCGCTATGGCGTCACCCAGGTTGTTTTTATCCCCGCGGTCTCGCAGGCGGCGCACACGTTAGCGCAAACCCTGGGACCGGAATTTGTCGTCAAGATCACAGGGAAAGTCAACGTGCGGCCGCCTAAAAATGTCAATCCGGATATCGCGACCGGAGAAACGGAACTTGTCGCCGAGGACCTTGAGATTTTGAACCCCAGCAAAGTCCCTGCTTTTGAAATTGACGACACCATCACCGTCGCCGAAGATGTCCGCCTGACTTACCGGTATCTTGATCTTCGCCGGGAAAAGGTTCGCCAGGCCCTTTTGTTGCGGCACCAGCTCTGCTCGATCATCAGAGACCTTTTTAATGCCGAAAATTTTATCGAAGTCGAGACCCCCGTGTTGACCAAGTCAACGCCGGAGGGCGCGAGGGACTTTCTGGTGCCCGCCCGGCTGAATCCGGGGCATTTTTTTGCCCTGCCCCAGTCGCCGCAACTTTTTAAGCAGATCCTCATGGTCTCGGGGATGGACCGGTATTATCAGATCGTCAAATGTTTCCGCGACGAGGATCTTCGCGCCGACCGGCAGCCGGAGTTTACCCAGCTTGATATTGAAATGTCGTTTGTGACCGAAGAAGATATCTTTGCCTTGACCGAGGCCATGTTTAAGGAGATTTTTAAACAGGTCAAAGGGATCGACTTGAAGACCCCGTTTCCCCGCATGACCCACGCCGAGGCCATGAAGAATTACAAAAGCGACAAACCCGACATCCGCAAGGAGGGTGACGAATTTGCGTTTCTTTGGGTTGTCGATTTTCCGATGTTCAAATATAATAGTGAAGAAAAACGATGGGAAAGCGAGCATCATCCGTTCACGTCCATGAAGGAGGATGATTTGAAATTTCTGGAGGAGCGTCAGTTTGAGAAGATCCGCGCCCGCTCCTACGACCTGGTTTTAAACGGCTGTGAGCTGGGAAGCGGTTCTGTTCGTATCCACCGCCGGGAGATTCAAAAGAAAGTTTTTGAAATCATCGGGTTGAGCGACGAAGAGGCCGAACGCCGTTTTGGATTTTTGCTGCGGGCCTTTGAATACGGCGCGCCTCCGCACGCCGGTGTCGCTTACGGGATCGACCGGCTGGTCAGCATTTTGTCCGGGCTGGATTCAATCCGCGACACAATCGCTTTTCCAAAAACACAAAAGGGAAGCTGCCTGATGACCGAGGCCCCTTCGACCGTCGACGACAAGCAATTGACAGAGTTGGGAATCATGACGCTTAAAAAGAGAGGAGATCAACATGCTTAAGCACATCGTTATGTTGGGGCTGGGTGCGGTGATTTTTATGACCTCGGGCTGCGCTACCAGCGACACCAAGGGCGGGGGGGTTGAGACCCGCGCTTATGTGGCGGACAAGGACCGCCTGGATCAGGATATGGAAGGCGGCAATTACGGATATCTTTTCGGCAACCCTGTGGCGCCGGACCGGTCCAGCCTTAAGAAAACGAGGAAGGTTTACGTCCTTGAATTCACCAAGAATCCCGAGATCGAACCCGAGGACATCAAAGTCGAGACCCCGCCGCCTGCGCCGGTGACGATCAATGTCCCGGAACGTCGTCCCCCGACGAGGCAGCCGGAACCGGAGGAGCAGCCGTTTTCTTTACCGTCATTCGATGAACCCGAGGCCCCTGTCCGGGAAACCCCCGAACCCGAAGCCGCGGCATCGTTCACCGAATACCAGATACAAAAGGGCGACACGTTACAAAAAATTTCCAAACAGTTTTACAATTCTTATAGCAAATGGTCCAGGATTTATGACGCCAATAAGGACGTCATCAAAGACCCCAATCGCCTGAAGGTCGGCGTGAAACTGCGCATCCCGCAATAATGGCGGTCATATCGGCGGGGGCCAGCGCCTCATGCCTCAAATGAAAAATGGATCGCATCATTTATCTTAACAATAATAAAAACCTGCAAATCCTTTTCGGAAAATATGATCAGAATCTGAAACTGATCGAAGAGGAATTGAAGGTCCGGATCATCCGGCACGATAACGGTCTTAAAGTCACGGGCGAGAATGATGCCGTTGAAAAGGTCAGCGATCTGGTGGATTACCTTCTTTCCATCACCGAAGACGGGCGTGAGGTCAAAAAACAGGACATCATCTACGCCGTCCAGTTGACCCAGCCGGGCAAGGGTTTCGATTTCAAACGGCTGGCCAAAGAAAAGATTGAGGTTTATCTCAGAGGGGGACTGGTCATCCCCAAGACCAAGGGGCAGATTGAATACGTCGAGGCCATCAAAAAATACGACATCGTTTTTTGCATCGGTCCCGCGGGGACAGGCAAAACCTATCTCGCGATGGCCATGGCGGTCAACGCCCTTAAAAAAGGAATTGTCCGCCGGATCATCCTGACCCGCCCGGCCATCGAAGCTGGAGAAAACCTGGGGTTTCTGCCCGGCGATGTCGTTGAAAAAGTTTTACCCTACCTCCGGCCGCTCTATGATGCCTTGTACGACATGATGGAACCCGAGAAGGTCGAGCAGTACACGGAACAGGGGATCATCGAAGTGGCTCCGCTCGCGTTTATGCGGGGGCGGACCCTCAACGACGCCTTTGTTATTCTTGATGAAGCGCAAAACAGCACGCCGTTTCAGATGAAGATGTTTTTGACGCGGTTAGGGTTTGATTCAAAGACGGTGATCACCGGGGACATCACCCAGAGCGACCTGCCCACCGGCTCGCCGATCGGGCTGGTGGAGGCTCAAAATATTCTCAAAGACATCGACGGCATCAAGTTCGTTTATCTGACGGGAGATGACGTTGTCCGTCATGAGCTGGTGCAGCGGATCATCGAGGCTTACGGGAAAGTCGAAAAGTCTTTTTGATGATGTCAACCCCTCTAAAAACCAATATCGGTTATCTGGACGCGGCATTGATCCTCGTCGTGACCTCGGCCCTCACCGTTTTCTGCTGGATCGCGCATCTGTCGCTTATTATTCCCCTCCTGCTCCTCTTCCTCGGCGTGCATCTTTTCTTTTTTCAAAAAAGCAGCATGAAATTGTTTCTCAATTTTGGCTTGCTTCTCGCGATTGTGATGTTCACGACCGTCGCGTTTGAACGCTATACGACATTGTCGCCGCTCTTGATCCCGGTGGCGAGCATCGCGATGCTCACGGTGCTGTTGTTCAACGACCTGCAACTGGCGTTTATGATGTCGTTTTTGAGCAGTGTTCTCGTCAGTTTAATGATCCCGGAGGAGCGCTGGTTGATTCCTTTGGGGCTGCGCCAAATGGACGTCATGCTGATTTTTTTTCTGGGAGGCCTCACCGCCGCCTATACGCTGCGGGACGCCCGGACCCGCGGGAAATTGATTGGGTGCGGCGTTTACGCCGGGCTGATTCAGCTGGTTGCCATGGTGTTGTTGCAATATCCCGTGGCGTTGACGGGCTCCAGGGCCTTTTTTATGCAATGCCTTTATCCGTTGCTCCTCAACGGGCTTTTGTCGGCCCTGGCGGTCATTGCCACGTTGAAAATTTTCGAATATCTTTTCGGGGTTCTGACGAATTTTAGTTTGCTTGAACTGTCCGACTTTAATCAGCCGCTTTTAAAACGGATGGTCCTGGAAGCGCCGGGAACGTATCACCACAGCCTGGTCGTGAGCAACATCGCCGAGGCCGCCGCCGACACCATCGACGCCAACGCGCTGTTGACGAGGGTCGGCGCTTATTATCATGACATCGGCAAAATGGAGAAGTCCGAATATTTCACAGAAAACCAGATCGCCACGGGCAACAAGCACGATGATATCGAACCTTCGATGAGCCGCCTCGTTGTCCTCAACCATGTCAAAGAAGGGTTGGAAATCGCGCGGAAGTATCACCTCAACCCCATCATCACCAGCTTTATCCCGGAACACCACGGGACAAGCCTCATGCATTATTTTTATCAGAAAGCCCTGGAGGAGGCCGAAGACCCTTCGGAGGTGAAGGAAGAGAATTACCGTTATCCCGGGCCCAAACCGCAGAGCAAAGAGACGGCCATTGTCCTTCTGGCGGATTCATCCGAGGCCGCGACCCGTTCGCTCGACGATCCGACACCGACGAAGATCGAAGACATCGTGCGCAAGGTGATCAATAACAAATTCATCGACGGCCAGCTCGACGAGTGCAATCTGACGCTCAAAGACATCGATCTCATCGCCAGGACCTTCGCCAGGATTTTAAGCGCCATGCACCATAGCCGCGTTAAATACCCGGAATTGAAAAATGCCCCTGACTATCGAAATCCAAAATCTGCAGAAGAAGATTCCCATCAGCCCGCCACGGATCAAGAGAACGTCGCGCCGGATTCTTAAGGGTGCAGGCGTCTCCTCAGGATCCCTCTCGCTTGTTTTCGTGACCAATCGCAAAATCCGGGACTTGAACAAAAAATTTCTCCGTCATGACTTCGCGACGGACGTCCTGTCGTTTGACTTAAGGGACATCCCGGGGCAGGAACGACGACGGAAAAACTTTATCCACGGCGAGATCGTCATTTCCGCCGAGATGGCAGCGAGTAACGCGCGCCGTTTTGAAACGCCCGTGGCGCGGGAGATGGAACTTTACATCATCCACGGCATTCTGCATCTTTTAGGCTACAACGACCATGCTCCCAAAGACATCAAAAAGATGCGTGCGAAAGAGCAGGAGTTGATGAATAAGACAAGGAGGGATTATGTGTGATTTTTATTTATGGGGTTTTATTGTTTTTCTCGGACTCTTGGCGGCGGTTCTCATAAAAAGCCTGACCATCTACAAGAACAAGTATCAACAATTTCTTGATCAGCAGAAGGACGTCGTGCAGCAGTCGTTGCTCAACCAGAAAGAAATGATTTCGCTTTTAAAAGAGATCCGGGACCTGTTGAGAAAATAATTGGTGACGAGATGATTGTTAAAACCGAAGCGATCGTTTTGAAGTCCTTTGATTTCCGCGAGACCAGCCGGATCGCGACGTTTTTTACCCGGGATTACGGCAAGGTGAGCGGGGTTTTGAAGGGAATCCGCAAAGACTACAGAAAATTCGGCAGCAGTGTGGAGCGGTTTTCGGTCAACGATATTGTCTATTATCAGTACCGCAACTCGGATCTCCACCTCATCAGCCAGTGCGACCTCAAGGCGTTTTTTTATCCCGTCCGTCAGGATTTGAAAAAATCGCTCGCCGCCAGTTACATCTCCGAACTGGTCAATCTCGTGATGCCGGTCGAGGAGAAGAATGAGAAGATCTACCGGTTGATGACGGATTTTCTCAGCAGTCTCGAGACAACAGAGGATTTCAACCATTTGGTCCATGTCTTTCAGATCAAAATTTTGTCGTATTCGGGTTTCAAACCCCATTTGGACAGCTGTTTGAAATGCAAAAAAAAGATCACGGACAAGGCCCGGTTCAGCCTGCAAGAAGGGGGGCTCGTGTGTTTTCATTGCCCGGTTCCGGACGCGACGGTCCATCTCATTTCACAGGGGGCGGTGGCGTCGATCCTGTATATAGAGAAAGGCGATTGGCCGGCATGCCTGCGGCTGAAACTGTCGGAGGCCGTTAAGAAAGAATTGAAATATGTGCTGAATAATTTTTTAGTCTTTCATCTTGGAAGAACCATCAAATCGGCGAAGTATCTGTAAGGGGGGGGATTTCTCGAAACGGAGAGCGCGCAGAAACTCACCTTGTCATTCAGGATACATTCGCGTATACTAATGAGTGACAAATGAATATACAGTTTTGTAGCATAAAAGGAGGCGAAGATGCAATTTGTGACTGTCCGTGACTTGAGAAGCAAATCTGCGGAGATATGGCAAAAGCTTAAAGAAGAAAGGGAAGTCATTATTACCTTAAACGGCAAACCTATTGCCGTCATGGCGCCTGTCGAAGAAGGCAAGTTGGAAGAATCGTTGCGGTTAACGCGGAGGGTACGAGCGATGATGGCCCGTGAGGCGCTCCAGGAAAGTTCCATCAAGAAGGGATTGGATAAAATTACGCCCGAAGAAATCAATGCCGAGATTGCGCGAGTCCGCAAGAAACGCAACGTATGAAAGTTGTTCTTGATACGAACGTTTTAGTTGCAGGTTTACTGAATCCATATCATGCTGCGGGCGAAGTGGTCGCGATGGCTTCATCGGGCGCCTTAGTCCTTTGTTATGATGCCCGAATCATTTCGGAATACAAAGAAGTTTTAACCCGACCTAAATTTCAATTTGATCAGAATCAGGCTGATGATTTGATTCAATTTTTTCAGGCTCAAGGTGAAGTTGCTGCTCCTGAACCCCTTAAAGTTCGACTTCCCGACGCTGATGATGAAATGTTTTTAGAGGCAGCCATTGCCGCACAAGCCCGATGTCTGATCTCAGGAAATCTCAAACATTATCCGGCAGCCAAGTGTCAGGGGGTTACGGTCGTTTCTCCTGCAGATTTTATTGAATTGTATCGAAAAGAGTCCTCTTAGAGGGCAGCATGATCACCCCATCGTTGCAAAATTTGTAATATGGCTGAAATTCAAAAATTTGTAAAAAAGGATAGAATCTGACATCAAGGGATTTAAATTTGACTCTCTCGAGTCTCGGGCAATTTTAGAAAGGAGTTTTATCCATGGACAAGAAAATCATCAAACCGGCCGGCGCGCCGGTTCCCGTCGGGCCTTATAATCAGGCGGTTGTGATCGGCAATCTGGTTTATACCTCGGGGCAGATCCCCATTGACCCTAAAACCAACCAGATCGTCGGCGCGACGATTGGGGAACAGACTCAAATGGTGATCACCAATCTCAAGGCGGTTCTCGAAGGGGCCGGGACTTCGCTGGACAAGGCCGTTAAGGCGACGGTCTTTTTGAAAAATATGAATGACTTCGCGGGGATGAATGAGGTTTACGCGCAGTTCTTCAACGCCCAGACCGCTCCGGCCCGCTCGACGATCGAGGTGGCGCGCCTGCCGAAGGACGCGTTAGTCGAGATCGAGGTGGTGGCTTGTTTGTAGCAGCGTGAAGCGCGCCGTTCCTTAAGAATCAAAGGTGTCGCCGGTCGTCGTCAGTGGGGATGAGGTTTTGGCGCGGGAGGACGGCGAGGGAGAGGGAATTCGCCGGAATTTCGGTTGACCGCGCCGGGGCGAAAACTTATAATCCTTCATCATGCGGATTGTCGCTCAGAGAGTCACGGAGGCCAGTGTCAAGGTCAAGGGCCGGTTCGTCGGGAAAATCGGTCGCGGCCTTTTGATTTTTTTAGGGGTCGCGCGCGATGACGATGAAAAAGACATTGAATTTTTGGCCGGTAAAGTCGCGCAGTTGCGGATCTTTGAAGATAAAGCCGGCAAGATGAATTTGTCGGCTCTTGAAACCGGGGCGGAATTCCTGGTCGTTTCGCAGTTTACCCTGCTGGGGGACTGTTCCAAAGGGCGCAGGCCGTCGTTTGACAAGGCGGCCGAGCCTAAGAAGGCCGAAGATTACTACAACCGTTTTATCGAAGAGTTGCGCCGGAAAAATTTTAAAGTGGAGACGGGCCGGTTCCGGGCCATGATGGACGTCGCGCTCATCAACGACGGCCCGGTGACGTTTGTTATTGAAAGTCAGCGTGAAGCGTCTCTCGTGAAAAAAGATATTAAAACGCTTCACGAATAAAATTATGCGCACCATCGACACTCACGCCCACCTGGATCATCTGGAAAACCTTTCTGTTGCCCTGGAAGAGGCCGTGGCGGCCGGCGTGGGCGGCATTATCGCCGTGAGCATGGACCTCGCCTCGATAAAAAAGAATTTAGACATCAAAAAAACATATTCCTCACCCGATATTTATCCGGGGTTGGGAATTCACCCCGGCAACGTCAAAATGGAGGATGTTGAGGAGACCCTGGATTTTATCCGCGCCCATATTAAGGAAGCGCACGTCATTGGCGAGATCGGCCTGGATTTCTGGTACAAATGGGTGCGTAAGGACGATGAAAAGAAAGCCCGGCAGCGGGAGGTTTTCCGTCGTCAGCTGGAGATCGCCCGGGAGTTTGATCTGCCGGTCGTGGTTCATTCGCGGGGAACCTGGAGAGAGTGTCTGGAAACGGTCAAGGGGTTTGGGATCACAGGGGCCGTCTTCCATTGGTATAGCGGTCCGATCGATGTCCTCGACGATATTTTGAGTTCGGGATATTTTGTCTCGGCGAGCCCGGCCCTGGCGTCCAGCCCCCAATCACGGGCAGCGATGGCCCACGCGCCCATTGAACAGACCCTGATTGAAACCGACTGCCCCGTTTTTTATCATGACCGCGATCATGAGGGAGAAGGGTTCACCTCGGCGCCCAAGGATGTTTTTCGGACGTTGCGGGCCTACGCGGAGTTGAAAAAAGTTGAGCCGGATTCCGCGCTCGGAACGTTGAATGACAATGCGAAAGAATTTTTAAGAATCTAAGGAAAGGATCATCATGAAAAAGATTATTCCGGTCATTATCGGCGTCGTTGTTTTGCTGGCCTTCGGGGCGGGGATTTTTTTCTGGCAGGCGAACCGAAAAGCCATACCGCTGGAGACGTTGCTGCCGGAGCAGCCGGTTGGTTATGTCCGGCAGACGCAGTTGTCGAAAGGGTTGGAGGAGTTTGCCGGGACCCGGTTTTATCAGGACCTTCAGGCCATCAACGTCGAGAACGCCGTTGAAAAAATAGGCGCGGGTCCTGAGGGCGCCGCCCGGTATAAAAAACTCAAGCAAACACTTTTTTCCGGCGAGAATCAGCAGCTGGTAAAGCAACTTTTCGGGAAAGAATTCGTTGTCGCGGCTTATCCGGACGACAGCCTGAAAAACTTTCAGCCGAAGGATTCGGAAGAAATGACCATGATCGCCATGCAAATGGCGCAGAATGTCTTTGTGGTGAGCCGCATCTCGCCGGAGTTGCAGGTGGCGGAGTTCGTATCAAAATTTTTCCTCCAGTATCAGGAGGAGTTGAGCAGCCGGACCTCGCAGTACCGGGGGAAGACCATCACGGTCTTGAGCACCAAGGACGGCATCATCAACATCGGTTATTCCCGGGTGAAGGATATTCTTGTTGTGGGGCTCGGCGAAAAAGCGGCCCGCGCCGCCATCGATACCCTCGCCAGGAGCCGAAAATCCCTGGCGCAGGATCCGGTTTTTCTAAAAAGCAGGGCGGCATTCCTCCCGGGAGCGGAATCGGTGGGCTATGTGGATTTTCAGGCGTTTTTCAAAATGATGAACGAGGGGATCAAGCAATGGATGTCGGGGCAAAAAGAGATCCCGCCCGGCTACGAGCAGCGGTTTCAGGAGGAACTAAAGCAAATCGCCGGGATGCAAATGCTGACCTATTCCGGCAAGACGGGCCCTGTTTATGCCGTCAAGATGGATCTCCATTTTGACAAAAATGCCCTGCATCCGGATGTCAAACCGTTTTATACCTGCCCTCCGGACAGCAACAAAACATTGAACTTTATCCCGTCGGACGCTCTGCTTTACAACTGGAACACCTGTGTCGATGTTAAGGAAATATGGAACCAGTTTATCGCGGACTTAGAACGGGAGGCGGAACTCGGCGGCGATCAGGCCTCGCCTCCGTCGCGGATGGTTGCCGCGATGGAGCAGCAACTGGGGATGAGTTTTGAAAAGGAAATCCTTCCGGCTTTAGGTCGCGAGTTTGGTTTTTATCTGAAGGATCTGGATCTCAGCGGTGTTTTTCCGATTCCTGAAATTGTTTTTTTAGTCCAGGTCACGGAGAAATCGGGCGCGGAGGCGGTCCTCAATAAATTGCTGGCCCTGCAGCCGATGCTGCGTCCCGAACAGGAGCAATATTCGGATGCCGCCGTCACGTACATTCCCGTTCCCATGCTTGAGGGGCTGGAACCGGCCTACGCGTTCATTGGAGATTACCTGATGATCGCGACCAACCGGGCCGCCCTCAAAAGTTCGCTCGATACGGCCGGGGATCCGGGCAAATCGTTAAGTTCGGCGACGGGATTTCAGGAGGTGAACTTCGGTTTGACGGATAAAAACAACTCTGTCTTTTTCATGCAGGTCGACCGGACCATGGAAAAGGCGCAGTCCCTTCTGGATTGGGTGGTCACGTGGGGGGGCAAGGCCGCGGTTCAACAGGAGGCGTTTAAAACCGGCAGCCAACAACGCCTGGCCGATATCCGGGGCAATATCGCCAGGGACAAGGAGACGCTGGCGGGCCTCACGGATCAACTGGCAAAACTTTCCGCGCCGGCGTCCGGCGAGGCCGCCGATCGCCCGGCACAGATCGAAGAGGTGAAGAAGCGCATCGAAGAAACGGAGACGGCGATTAAAATCAACGAAGAGCGGGAAGAGGAATTGCAATCGATCCTCGAGGAATATGAGATGATGGCGCCCGAGGTT
>CAYHZK010000039.1:0-15562 GCA_964361085.1 uncultured Planctomycetales bacterium | reverse complement strand
AGGGATTCACCACGATCACCGGCGCCCCGAGCGGTCAGGGCGAGGTGGGGGGGCTTTTCAATTTTGAATGGAAACCGGAAACGTTCACCCTCGGAGGGAGTCTGGATGTTTTCAGGAACCGTCAGATCCCGAATCCGTTCGATGAGAATTCACTTAATATCGACTTCAATACCTCGGTGACGTTCCCGGCGGGGTTGAACGCGCAGTGGGGCAGCAGTTTTTCCTACGTCAATACTCAGCAGATGCTTTCTCCCCGGGAGTACATCGCGCTGAGCAACAATTATTCCCGGTCGTATAAGGTGGGGAAGTCCCGGTATCTGACGCTATCCGCCGGGAACAGCTATCAGCAGAGCCGGTTTTCTCAATCGCCATTTTCGGACTACAACCGCTACGGCATGCGGGCGGGGCTGCGGACGGGGCTGATTAAAAATTTGTCGTATTTTCTCAATTATGAATATTTTTGGGCCAGGGATATTTTCTTAAAATCATCGTCCAACCCGACGACAGTGTCCACGGGCCTGAGTTACCATTTGAACCCGACCGACAGCCTGTCGTTGGGGCTTGACGTCAACTACCGGAATGAAGAGGACGCCGAAGGCAATTTCAGCTTTCTCGCCGGAGAAGACAGCGTCGGCGGCGGGCTCAATGTGACGTATCGCCCCGCCCCGAATTTTGAGATCTTTATGGACGGGCAACTGCGCAGTGTCTGGTCTGAGATCCGCGGCAACCCTTCCTACAATGACGCGGATATCCGGTTCGGGGTTCGTTCCAACTGGGATTTGCCGGTCCGGTGGAATCCCACGGGCGCGATCCGCGGGGTCGTCTACAAGGATTTTGACGGGAATGGCCTGCAGGGCAGGAACGAACCCGGCATTCCCGGCATCAGGGTCCGCGCCGGCCGGCAGGAAACGATCACGAATGACCATGGCGAATATACCATTGAGGTTTCCGCCAAAAAGGCGCGGATCGGGCTCGATATCAATACCGTGCCGTCGGGCTTTGTTTTCTCGACGGCGCTGACGCGGGATGTTGTGATCCGGCATCAGAAAACCGTCCAGGTGAATTTTGGCCTGACGGCGCGTTCTGGTGTTTATGGTGTTGTGTATTACGATGAAAATGAAAACGGGAAACCGGATCGCGGAGATCAATTTTTCTCCAATGTCGTGTTACGGTTGGATGGGGAAGAGATCACCAAGACGGATTTCAGCGGGAGTTACTTTTTTGAGAATATCACGCCCGGGAAGCACACCGTTCGCATCGATATCAATTCCATCCCCATTGAATATTCTCCGATGATCAAGATGGAAAGCGTGATTGTCGTTAAGGAGGGGACAACGTTCGTCCACAACGTCCCGTTGCGGACGAATGGCCGATAACGTCGCTGATTGCCGCTCGCCGGCGGAGAAACCGGGATCATTTCCCGGCGACCACCCACCGGTAACCAGCGACTGACTACCGCACAACGACCGTTTTCAGTGTCACCTTCTGATGATCCCGTATCGCGTCTTCAAGGATGACTTCCGTTGCGGTGTTGCTGACAACGGATGGCGTCTGGTCCGGCTCTTCGGGAACCGGGACATTGAGTCCAATGACGGCCGGGATCGTGACCGTGAGGGTAAAAGTTTCGCTGAAATTCTGGGCAGCCTGACTGATCTGCGGGGCAAGCACGATTTGCGGCAGGATGACGAAAATCGAAAACCACTTCATGTTGCAACCCCTTTCCCACAAAAAAGGCCCTTCGACAGCGTTCGAAGGGCCTTTTAAAGGTGGTTAACGGAACCGGTTGGGTTACGGCAGCCAGACAACCATGCCACGTTTTTTAGCGGGGGTTAGGTTCACGGCTTTGCGCCTCAGCCTTTCGGCGGATTTACCTTTCGAATTGTCGGTCAAAGTATAACATATCGGTTTTATCGTTTTCAAGACGGCTTTGTATGGTATATAATGCAGCTCACATGGCACGAGCAAACGATCGTCCCTCGACATCCCGTCTCATTCTGGTGATGCTGACCATTTTTGTGGCTTCGCTTTGGTTAAAGATGGCGTTAGACCCAGGGCTGCCGGCAGACAAAAAATTTCGCGCGGAACAGAGAATCGATCGTATTGCGCTTGTGGTCGCGTTTCCCCAGTTGGCCTTTGAGTTGCCGGTGGGGCTTGTCGCAGCGCCGGACGATTCCAACCGGATTTTTGTGGTCGAACAGAAGGGGACCGTAAAAGTCTTTGAAAATTCACCGGAGGTTAGCGAGGCGAAGATATTTTTGGATATCCGGGACCGGGTCTTCAGCGGCCATTCCGAAGAAGGGCTCCTGGGGCTGGCCTTTCATCCGCGATTTCAGGATAATGGGTATTTTTATGTTTATCATACCGCCGCCACCGCCTCGGAACGGCGCAGTGTTGTTGCCCGTTATCGGATCTCGGCCCATGCCCATGACCGGGCTGACCCCGCCAGCGAGACCGTGATCCTTGAGGTTCCGCAGCCGTATGGAAACCACAACGGCGGACAACTGGCCTTCGGTCCCGACGGATTTCTTTACATCGCCCTCGGCGACGGCGGTTCCGGCGGAGACCCGCATCACCATGGGCAGGACCGGACAACGCTTTTAGGGTCGATCTTGCGGATCGATATCGACCGGACGCAAGGAGGGAAAAATTATGCCGTTCCGCACGATAACCCCTTTGCCGGCAACACCGAAGGGTTCCGTGAAGAGATTTTTGCCTACGGCCTGCGCAATCCCTGGCGATTCAGTTTTGACCCGCAGACCAAACGGCTCTGGGCCGGCGATGTCGGTCAGGACCGCCCCATGGAAGAAATCGATATCATCGAGAAGGGCAAAAACTATGGATGGAACATCATGGAGGGGACGTTGTGTTATAATCCGCCGTCGGGATGCAAGACGGAGGGGCTGGAAAAACCGGTCTGGGAATACACCAGGGACGACGGGCGTTCGATTACCGGCGGATTCGTCTACCGCGGCAAAAAGGTTCCCGCGCTTTTTGGTAAATATATTTATGCCGACTTTGTCTCCGGCAGGATCTGGGCCCTGGAATACAACGGCAAAAATCCCGCCACGAACGCCCTGATTTTTCATAACCCGAACCTGTACATTTCTTCCTTTGGAACGGACCGGCAGAATGAATTGTATTTTTGTTCCTTCGATGGCCGAATTTATACCTTTGCCGGCACGCCCGGACGTCAAAGGCCGTAGAGGTTGCTTTTTTGGAAATAGCCCCTATAATCTTCGGGTTAACTGATACAGGACTTTCGCGTTTGGATGAGATGCAACGAAGCAGATCGCCAAACGCGAAAGTCCTATGATACACGGAATTCATATCCGACAGGAGAAGCTCCCTATGATCAGCAGCACCGAAAAAATCATTTTGAATGTGCGGGCCGTCATTTTTGATATGGACGGTGTCATCACCAATACCATGCCGGACCATTTTCACGCCTGGAAAAGTGTCCTCAACGACGAAGGGATTTCCGTGACGCAGCATGATGTCTACAGCCGCGAAGGGCAGCGGGGGATCACGAGCCTTCAGGAGATTTTTGCGACGTATCAGCGGCCGTATCACCAGGACAGGGCCAGCGCCATTTTAAAGAAAAAAGAGGAATTGTTTAAGCAGATCGTCCGTCAGAGATTCATCTCCGGTTCCCGCACTTTTCTCAAATCCCTCAAGCGTTCGGGATTTGTCCTGGCCCTCGTCACAGGGACATCCCGGCATGAGTTGCACCGGATTTTGCCCGACGATATTTTTAAACTGTTCAATGTCGTCGTCACCGGAAGCGATGTGGTCAACGGCAAACCCGACCCGGAACCCTATCGTTTGGCCCTCGCGAAACTGCGCCTCAATCCCTCGCATGCCGTTGTCATCGAAAACGCCCCGCTGGGGATCAAATCCGCGAAGGCCGCGGGGTTGCGCTGCCTGGCGCTGGAGACCTCCCTGCCGCAGCCCTATCTTAAGTCGGCCGACGCGATTTTTACGTCGATCAGGGATCTGCGCGAACAGGTGATTTTTGTGATGGCGCCGTCGGCTGCGGATCAGTAATTGAAGGTGCCCCGGCATGGTTTCGATCAGAAAAATCCTCATCCTTTATAAGAAGAGCAGCTACAAGCATTTTTTCCTCACCCGCAAGGCCCTCCTCCGTCAGATTGAGCAAGATGAAAAACTGGCGGAACGGTTTCGTAAAACCCATGACCGCCATTATCATTCGGTAAGGGATCTTGAAAATTTTTTGCGGCAGAAGGGCCTGCGGTATTCCAGGATGCTTCGCGGGCGCAAGAAGAATTTTTCGGGATATGATTTGATCATCACGGTCGGCGGGGATGGAACTTTTCTGGAAGGCGCTTCGAAGACCCGCGATCAGCTGATTCTGGGGATCAATTCGGACCCGCAGTGGAGTGTCGGCCGTTTCTGCGCCGCGACGAACGAGACCTTTCCGCGCATCCTCGAAAACATTTTTAAAAACCGGTTTCAGGTGAAGCCGTTGAATCGATTGAAGCTGCGGTTCAAAAGACGCTCGACGGCAGTCCATGCCTTGAACGACATTCTGATCTGCCACAAAAACCCCGCGGAGATGAGCCGTTACTATTTATGTTTGAAAGGCCGCAAAGAGGAGCAACGCAGTTCGGGGATTTGGGTGGCGACCGCGGCGGGCTCGACGGGCGCGATTTATTCCGCCGGCGGCAGGGTTCTGCCCCTGGCCAGCAAACAGCTACAGTATGTGGTGCGGGAACTCTATCGCGGACATGGAAGAAAGGCCCGTTTGAAGTCGGGAGTTTTTTCGGCATCCCGGACATTTAAGGTTGTTTCGCTCATGAAGGACGGCGTTATTTATGTCGACGGGTCTCACATCAAAATTCCGTTTTCTTTCGGCGAAGAGCTCATCGTGGCCAACTCGGAATATCCATTGCAGGTGGTGACGGGATGAAGGCCGTTTTGCTGGTTTCGCACGGAAGCCGGATTTCGAAGACCAAAGCGGAGGTCGAGCGCCTGGTTAAGGAACTCAAGGCAGCGACGGGGCTGCCGTTGATTGCGTATGCCTTTTTGGAAATTGAGTCTCCGAGCATCCCGGAGGGGATCGCGTTTTGCGTGCAACAGGGCGCGACCGAGATTATCGTCTTGCTCAATTTTTTAAACAGCGGGCGCCACGTCGATGAGGATATCCCCGGCATCATCAAAGAGGAACGGAAAGAATTCCCGCGGGTCGCCATGTCCATTTCCAGCCCCGTCGGCCAGCATCCCGGCATTGTCTCACTTTTCGCGGCCATGATCGCGGAGGGCGGTCCCCGATGACGGCGGCCTATCGGTCATTCGCGCGGTCGCTGATCCCATGGTACAAAAAATCCGCCCGCGACCTGCCCTGGCGAAGGACGCAGGACCCTTACAAAATCTGGATCTCCGAGGTGATGCTGCAGCAGACGACCGTCGCGGCGGTGACCCCGTATTACGAGCGGGGGGTCCAAAAATTCCCGACGGTTCAGGCGGTCGCGGCCGCGCCGCAGGAAATAGTTTTAAAAATGTGGCAGGGCCTGGGATATTATCAGCGTGTTAAAAATATCCATAAAACCGCCCGGATCATCACGGAACAGCATTCCGGCATCATTCCGGACGACGAAAATCTTTTGCGCCGGCTCCCGGGATTCGGCGCGTACACGACGGGCGCTGTCCTGAGCATCGCCTTTCATCAGCGCAAACCGATCATCGACGCCAATGTCCGGCGCGTCGTGATGCGGCAGCTGGCACTCTCCGGCAAGGCGGATTCCGCGCACGACGGCCGCATTCTGAATTTTTTAGAAAGGACAATGCCGTCGAAAGAGATCAGCGCGTTTAATCAGGGTCTGATGGAGCTGGGAGCGCTGATCTGCCGCAGTAAAACACCGTTGTGCCTGCTCTGCCCGGTGCAAAAAACGTGCAAGGCTTGCCGCGAAGGCCGCCAGGAGGTGATCCCCGAGCCTAAAAAATCTGTCGTCAAGGACATTGAGGTCGCGATCGCGGTGATCCGGGACAAGGGGAAATTTTTGATTCAGCAGCGGCCGTCATCCGGACTTTTCGGCGATCTCTGGGAATTTCCCGGCGGCAAGCTCGAGCCCGGGGAAACCCCGCGAGAAGCGGTGCGCCGCGAGGTCAGGGAAGAGGTCGGGGTTGATATCGAGGTGGAAAAGGCGCTGGTGAATGTCCAGCATTTTTATACCCAATTCCGGGCGAATCTTCACGTTTGGCTCTGTCAGCCCGTGCAGCCGATTGGAGAAACGGAACGCCGCAAATGGGTCGCGCTTAAAAATCTGGCCCGGTACCCCATGCCATCGGGGAGTGCCAGGATCGTCGAGAAACTCCTGGCGTCCGCTCCTGAAGCCAAGCCTGGCCCTTGACACAAATTTCCTGTATAGTATCATTACAAAATATTTTGAGGATGGATATGGGACATAAAGATGCCATAGCAAAGTTTAACCACGATGCCCACGGGCTGTCCGCCGAGGAGATCATTGAACTTGCCTTTCGTCACTTCGGTTCGCGGATCAATTTTGCCTCCAGTTTGGGGGAGGAAGATCAGGTGATCACGGACATGATCTCGCGCGCGGCGCCGGGCATGGAAATCTTTACCCTGGATACGGGACGACTATTCCCCGAGACGTACGAGCTCCTGGCCAAAACGCAGAAACGCTATCCCATGCCCTTTAAGGTTTATTATCCTGATACCGCGGCCGTCGAGAACATGGTGATGGACAAAGGCATCAACCTTTTTTATGAAAGCGTCGAGAATCGCAAATTGTGCTGTCGTGTCCGCAAGGTCGAACCGTTAAAACGCGCCCTGGCGCATGTGGATGCCTGGGTGTGCGGCCTGCGCCGGGAACAATCCATCACGCGCGGCGGGATTGCAGTTTTTGAGTGGGATGAGGCGAATCAGAAGATCAAGATCAATCCTTTAGTTGAATGGACGCTGGCGGATGTGCATCGTTATATCAAGGAATATTCTGTGGATGTAAACCCGCTGCATGCCAAGGGATTCGGGAGCATCGGCTGCGCGCCGTGCACCCGCGCGATCCAGCCCGGCGAGGACATCCGCGCCGGCCGCTGGTGGTGGGAACAGCCCGAACAAAAAGAATGCGGGCTGCACAACAATCCCAAGCGAGGCAAGTCTTGAATAAGTCCCGAATCTTTTGGCTCACGGTTCTTATAACGATCATGGGGATAACGTTGTTTCCGCCATTATTATCGCTGCGGTGGGGAGGAGATGATGTGTACACGATTTCCAACTTGCTGATCTTGGCCTTGTATCCTACGGCGGTCGTTGTGTTCATTTGTGAGATATGCCAGCTCATTCGAGGAAAACGATGGTCGGTAAGGTACGCTTTAGGCGTTCCACTCATGACGTATTATGTGATGTTTGTGATTATGCTTTACCAGGGTATGGTAACAATCAAGATGCAGGAAGACCTGAACGTATATCGGAAGATGATCTGGGATCGCGGTGATGGAAGACATTGAGATCAGAAAAAAGTTCAGAGAATTATCCAGGAAAGCGGGATGGTTCTTTTTGGGATTGTTGTGTTTGCCGTTCGGTACCTTTGCTATCATCCGTATCCTATCGGGCCATTTCGGCATACCGGCTGCAAAAATCGGACCATATTTCTCTCTCCTGCTGATCGTTATCCCCGGTATTTTGTTGGTAAGTTTTTGGAAGTTAAAACGATCATTTTGTGTTGGTTTGCTTATCGGCAGCGCCTGTGTAGCTGCATTTTGGGGGCTTATCATGGTGGTGAATTCACATATTGGAGGCCGTATGCCAAGTGAAGCGGATGGATTGGGAGATGAGTATATTCTTGGCAATCGACTGTTTAACAGCCGGAAACAATAGCGGTTTCGTGGAACTGAGGGGAAAGGAATTGATAAAATTTTTTTTAAGCAAAAAGATTATGATGCGGCATTTTATGTGCTGTCGGTGGATTTGCTGTACTTGCGGACAAATTTGATCAAGTTGGCGGAGGATCATATCAAAAAAGGTTGGAAGACATTAACGGAAGAACAACGCCAAATCATCGACGACATCGTTTCGCGATATAAAGGTATCATGGAACGAAAATGAGGACGTGAAGTGATGAATACGATGATGATGGACAAATTGGATAGCCTGGAGGCCCAGAGCGTTTTTATTTTGCGGGAGGCCTACCGGCAGTTTAAGAATCTGGCCATGCTCTGGTCGATCGGCAAGGACAGCACGGTCTTGCTGTGGCTGGCCCGCAAGGCGTTTTTTGGCCATGTCCCGTTGCCGCTGGTGCATATCGACACCAGCTTCAAAATTCCGGAAATGATCGAATACCGCGACCGTCTCGCGCGGGAATGGAAACTTAACATGGTGTACGGTCAGAACAAGGCCGCGCTCGATGCCAAACAGACCTTTCCCGCCGGCGCCATTGATCGTTTGACCTGTTGCAAGCTTCTTAAATCCGAGGCGCTCAAGCACACATTAGCCGGAGACTGGCCGCGGTACCGCTTGAACCATGCGACCAGCCAATACGAGATTGATAAAAATACCGAACCTTACACCGGTGTCATCGTCGGCGTGCGCGCGGATGAAGAGGGGAGCCGATCCAAAGAACGGTATTTTTCTCCCCGGGACCGCAACAACGATTGGGACATCGGGGATCAGCCGCCGGAATTGTGGAATCAATTCAAGACCGATTTCGCGCCCGGGACGCATATTCGCATCCATCCTCTTTTAGACTGGACGGAATTGAATATTTGGGAATATATTGAACGGGAACATATTCCCATCACGAAATTATATTTTGACCAGGGAGACGGCAAACGCTACCGCTCGCTGGGATGTTATCCCTGCACGTTTCCCGTTGAATCAACCGCCAAAACCATCCGCGAGATCGTCGATGAATTGCGCAGCGGAAAGTTCGCCAATATCGCCGAACGATCCGGCCGCGCCCAGGACAAAGAAGACGGCGGCGGCCTGGAGACGTTGAGACGAAGCGGATATATGTAATGGATTGTGAAGCGCACCACGTGAAGAGTGAAGCGAAAAAGCAAAAACAGTGTCACCGCGATTTTACGCTTCACGCTTCACGAGCGACGCTTCACGTTAAAGGATTATGAACCCCTCCCGCGAACAGATGAACGTTGTTATTGTCGGCCATGTGGATCACGGCAAAAGTACTGTGATCGGCCGGCTTTTGGCGGATACCGGCACTCTTCCCCAGGGAAAGCTTGAGTCGGTCAAGGCCATGTGCGCCCGCAACGCCCGGCCGTTTGAGTACGCCTTTTTGCTCGACGCCCTGAAAGACGAGCAGTCCCAGGGCATCACCATCGATACCGCGCGGTGTTTCTTTAAATCCCGGAAACGCGATTACATCATCATTGACGCTCCCGGGCATATCGAATTTTTGAAAAATATGATCACCGGGGCCGCCCGCGCCGAGGCCGCGATCCTTGTTATCGACGCCCACGAAGGGATCAGGGAGAACTCCAAGCGTCACGGCTATATGATGTCGTTCCTCGGGATCAAGAATATCGCCATCTGTGTCAACAAAATGGATTTGGTGGGATACAGTCAGGAGATTTTTGAGAATATCAAAGGTGAGTTTTTGAAATTTCTCGACGAGATCAACATTGAGCCCCGCGCGGTCATCCCGATCAGCGCCCGGGAAGGGGACAACATGGTCGCGTTGTCGTCGCGGCTGCCATGGTATCAGGGAATACCGCTGCTTGAGGTTTTGGACGCCTTCGGCAAGGAGGCCCCCGGATATCAGCAGGCCTTCCGTTTTCCCGTCCAGGATATTTATAAATTCACCGCGGAAGACGATGACCGCCGCATCGTGGCCGGCCGCGTTGAAACCGGAACCGTTGTCGTGGGCGATGAAATCGTCTTTTTCCCGTCGAAGAAAAAATCCCGGATCAAAAGCATCGAAGGGTTTAATGTGCCGCCCCAGGCCGCGGCCTTTGCCGGCCAGAGCGCCGGGGTTTGCCTTGAGACCCAGATTTATATCCGGCCCGGCGAGATCATGTGCAAGGCGAGCGAACGCTCTCCGTCCGTCACCACAAAGTTCAAGGCCAATATCTTTTGGATGGGCCGGGAGCCGATGGTCAAAGGCAAGACCTACAAATTGAAGATCACGACCCAGCAGGTGCCGGTTGTCCTTTCGGAAATTTTAAGCGTTCTGGACGCCACGGAATTATCGTCGATCACCAGCAAGGCCGAGGTCAGCCGTCACGACGTGGCGGAATGCGTTTTTGAAACTTTAAAACCGGTCGCCTTTGACGCTGTGACCGACATCGCCGCCACGGGGCGTTTTGTCGTCGTGGATCATTACGAGATCGCCGGCGGAGGGATCATCCTCGCCCCGGTTTTCGAAGAAAAGTCCGTGATCAAGGATTATATCCGGCGCCGGGACATGAGCTGGGAACGCAGCGACATCACGCCGGAAAAGCGGGCGCATAAGTTTCAACACAAATCCGCGCTCATCGTGCTGACAGGGGAGCCGGACACCGGCAAACTCAAGGTCGCCAAGGCCCTCGAAGAAGAGCTTTTTAAACAGGGGAAATTCGTTTATTTTCTCGGCATTTCCAATCAGATCGCGACGGCGCAGGCCGACCTCAACGACCGGACGTTAAACCGGATGCTCCAGGTCCAGCAATTGGGGGATATGTCGCATATTTTCAGCGACGCCGGCCTGATCCTGATCACAAGCATTACCGACTTAGACGAGGCCGAGCTTGCCATGCTCAAATCCCTCAACCAGCCTTACAAAACCCTGGTCATCCATGCCGGGCCAAGCCAATTCCCGGAAGGGCAGGTTGATCTGGTTCTCCCCGCGAATCCAGACCCCGCCCAGGCTGTCAGGGAGATTGTCGGCCTGCTGATCCGCGCGGTCGTCCTGGATCCCGAATACAGCATTTAAAAGTCTCTGAGTAACCCCGCCGTTTTTACACGTAGATTCGCTAAAAATCCTATTGACATTGCCTTTTGGTAATGTTAGGATGCCGCTTAAATAAGTCATTGAAAGGCGTATTTAGGTTATGCAAAGCGAAATCAGGATTTTTGACGAGCATGTCGCCAGCGAGGGGCTCAAGCACTCCTTAAAGCGGGATTTTATCGTTAAGGCCTTTCTGGAGACAAAGAAGCATGTCAGCGCTGAAGACCTTCATCATATCGTTAAAGTCCAAAGACCGGAAATCGGCTATACCACAGTTTATCGGACGATGAAGCTGATTGTCGCTTCGGGTCTGGCCGAGATGGTTGACTTTGACGACGGCGTGAGGCGTTATGAGCGCAAGATCGGCCGCGAATACCATGCCCATTTCATCTGTACCAAATGCGGGAATAATTTCGAGGTCTTTGACGAAAACATCGAACAGTTAAGTGCGGCACTGTCAAAAAGCAGCCGGTTTCTTCCCCAGAAGCACCGGCTGGAGATTTTTGGCTTGTGCAGTCCGTGTCAATAATTTTTTAGACAAAGATGAAAATTGTTTTCATCTTTGGTGCTCGTAAAAATAAAATATGAATTTTTCAAACGATAAGTCAAGAGCCGGGACCACAAAACCCGTCATTTGCAAAACGCTCACTGTTGTTGATGACCACAAGGGGGTGGGCACCGAGATCACCTTTGGCTATCACGTCAGGCAGTTCAAGTGCAAAAACGGGTGCAGCCATTACAACCATATGGTCTGCGCCGTCTGCGGCAGCTACAGCTATATTGACAGCGAGGCGCTGGAGGATTTTCAGGACCAGCTTGCCAGGGAAAACGGGTTTAAGCCCACCAAATGCAAATTGCAAATTTATGGAGTCTGTAAAGAATGTCGGTAATCCGAAGGTGTTTTTTTATTTTTAAATCATGAAAACAGTTTTCATTATCAATAAGGGTCAAAACGTTTATTTGTCATGGAGGAATAACAAATGAGGTTAGCGACAGGATTCGCCGTGCTGATCGCAGCGCTGGGCTTTTTGAATAACCCGGGTGTCGCTTCAGCAGAAATTGAGGTTTATACCATTGTTATCAAAGATCACAAATTTTCGCCGGCGGAACTGACGATCCCGGCGCAAAAAAAGGTCAAGATCATTGTCGAAAATCAGGACCCGACCGCCGAGGAATTTGAAAGTGATGAATTGCGCCGCGAGAAAATCGTTCCCGCCAACGGGAAGATCACGATTTTTATCGGCCCCTTGCCGCCGGGGACATACAAGTATATCGGCGAGTTCCACAAGGACACCGCGCAGGGCGTGATTATCGTCAAATAGCGGGTCGTCAGGTTTGATTTCATAAATCGAAAGGACGGTGGACTATGTTTTCCGTCGCAATCATTGTCTTCAGGGAAGTTTTGGAAATCGCGCTTGTCGTCGGTATTTTGTTGGCCGCGACACGGGGCCTCGCATGGCGCAATCAGCTGGTGGCGGGCGGCATCGCGGCTGGAGTTTTAGGTTCGCTCATTGTCGCGTATTTTGCGGAGGCGATTTCCAACGCCGTTTCCGGGATGGGGCAGGAATTGTTCAACGCGATGGTCCTTTTTCTCGCGGCAATTCTCATCGGCGGCACGGTGGTATGGATGCGGCGCCACGGCCGTTTTTTGACGCAGCAATTTAAGGAAGTCGGGAGGGCCATCAGTCACGGGGAAAAACCGCTTTATACGCTGGCCGTGGTCGTGGCGCTTTCCACGCTGCGGGAAGGTTCAGAAACTGTGCTTTTCACCTATGGGATGATGGCCTCCGGGACGACAGCCATTTCCGTTTTGAGCGGCGGGCTTATGGGGATTATCGCCGGGACGCTGATGGGAATGGCCCTATATTACGGGATGATCAGGATTTCGACGAAAATCATTTTTTCGGCGATCAGCTGGATCTTGGTTTGTCTGGCCGCCGGCATGGTTTCGCAGGCGACGGGATTTTTGGCCGCGGCGGGATTTGTCCCGGAACTGACGCCGACACTGTGGGACACCTCGATGATCATGTCGGAAAAAAGTTTGCTGGGAAGTATCTTTCATGTCCTCATTGGATACACGGAACGGCCGTCCGGGATCCAGATGCTCAGTTATCTGTTGACGCTGGTTGCCATCGGGTCGATTTTGAAATTTTACGGAAGCATGCCTGTCAAACTGGCGGTCAACGCACAAAAGGCCGTCGCCGTCTTTATTGCGGCGTGTGCCCTGATGCTGGGATTCCCACGCGATGCGTCGGCGACAAAGAAAGTGTATTCGCCGATTGTCGAAGGCGGGGAATTTGAAGTTGAAACGCGCGGCAGCGTTGATTTTGATGATCGCGCTTCCAGGGACAATAAGCAAAAACAAAAGTATGCCGTCGGCTACGGCGTCACCAACCGCTGGTTTACGGAGCTTTACGGCGAGATTGAAAAGGACCCCGCGGACGATCATTTCGACTTGACCGCTGTTGAATGGGAAAACCGTTATCAGATTTTTGAGCAGGGGCAATACTGGCTCGACGCGGGACTTTATTTTGCGTATGAGACGACGGTAATGGAAAAGACCGCGGACAAAATCGAAGGCAAAATCCTTCTCGAAAAACCGCTTGGCGATTTCCTTCATACGGCCAACATCATTTTTGAACAGGAAGTCGGCGGCGGCGCGACGGCGGATACCGAGGGCGGTCTGGCCTTAAGCAGCCGTTACCGCTGGAAAAAGTATTTTGAACCGGGATTCGAATGGCACGCCGGGTTCGGGGAACTTAACGGGGTGACGGCTTATCAGGAGCAAAAGCATCAGGGGGGGCCGGTTTTTTACGGGAAGTTCGGCGATCATATCAAGTATGATGTGGGGTATTTATTTGGAGCAACGGATGCCGCGCCGGACGGGATGTTGAAATGGATTCTGGAGTATGAAATCCATCTCTGAGTGATGGGGTGCTGAATCGGAACACAAAAGGACATCAAAAACATGATGTCCTTTTTTCATGAAATTCCTGTGGCAAGGGGTGGGGGCCTATGTTAGAGTGAAACCTCCTCTTAAGAATTTATTCATGCAAATTTTATTGACCAACGATGACGGAATTTATGCCGAAGGAGTCGCGGCGCTGGCGAAGACTCTGGCGAGAGTCGGTGTTGTGACCGTCGTGGCCCCGGACAGCGAACGGAGTGCTGTGAGCCACGGGATCACCCTGGCGCATCCGATCTGGTTTAAGAAGGTGAAACGCCGCAACCGGTTTTTCGGTTACGGCATCAGCGGGACTCCGGCGGATTGCGTGAAGTTTGGCGTCGGCGTGATTTTAAAGAAAAAACCCGACCTGGTCGTTTCCGGCGTCAACCAGGGTGATAACGACGGCTGCAGCGTTTTTTATTCCGGGACGGTTGCCGGGGCGAGGGAGGGCGCCTTGCTCGGAATCCCTTCCATCGCCATTTCCCTGGCGAGTTTCGACAGCAATGCCGACTTTCGTTACGCCGCGGAATTTGGGGTGCGGCTGGCCAAAAAAGTTTTTCAGGAGGGATTGCCCGGGGAGACATTTCTCAATGTCAATGTGCCGGACAAAAAGGCCTCGCAGATCAAGGGTGTCAGGGTGACCCGCCAGGGGATGACGCCCATCCACTGCGAATTTCGCCGGCGTTTTGATCCCAACCTGCGCGAATATTACTGGATGACGGGAAAAGTGCCGCAGCGCAAAAAAGATTTGAGCATCGATACCTATGCGTTGCATCAGGGGTATGTGACGCTCACGCCGGTCCATTGCAATTTGACCGATGAGCGCGTTATCCAGGACATCACAGAGTGGGGGCTTAAAAAGTAATGGTCACGATTTCAACCGAACAGATTTTTGCCGCGCGAATTCTTATCGTTGATGATCAGCGGCTGCACGCGTTTTTTCTTAAAGAAGTTTTGGAACAGGAAGGGTACCAGAATGTCCAATGTGTGCTGGATCCTTTGAAAGTTTTTGTCACGACCCAGGAATTCAATCCGGACCTCCTGATCCTGGACATGCTGATGCCGCAATTGGACGGGTTTCAGATCATCGAAAAACTCAGCGAATTCAGAGGGAAACATTATCTGCCGATCCTCGCCCTCTCCGCCGAGAAAGGTTCGAATCTGCGACTGAGGGTGCTGCAGTCCGGGGCCACGGATTTTCTCAACAAGCCGTATGAAAACCTGGAGATCCTCGTGCATGTCCGCAATATGATTGAATTGCGCCTTTTGCACACGCAGACCGAAGACCAGAACAAAATCCTTGAGCTGAAAGTCCAGGAGCGCACCAAGGAATTGCGTTATACCCAGTTTGATATCATCCGGCGGCTTGCGCAGGCCGCGGAGTTTCGCGACGGCGATACCGGCATCCATATTCTGAGGATGAGCCATTACTGCCTGAAATTCGGCCAGGCCTTGGGCCTCGATCCTAAAGACTGCGACCTGTTGTATCACGCCAGTCCTCTGCACGATGTTGGAAAGATCGGGATTCCGGACAACATTCTGCTGAAGCCGGGGCGGTTGACGCCCGAGGAATTCGAGATCATGAAAACCCACACCACGATCGGGGCAAAACTTCTTTCCGGCAGCGACTCGGAGGTCATGAAGCTGGCGGAGATCATTGCCCTGACGCATCATGAAAAATGGGACGGGACGGGAT
>CAYHZK010000038.1:0-15799 GCA_964361085.1 uncultured Planctomycetales bacterium | reverse complement strand
CGAGTTTATCGCCGGCCCTGACCTTAGCACTGGCCTTAACGGCTGGGGTGAATTCCCACTGCTGTTCATCGTTCAACGCTTTCAGATAAGCCCCGCGTTTCAAAAAGAAACCGTATTGCTCGGCGAGGTTCGGCAAAGGATTCTGCAGCCCGTCAAAGACCTGGCTCAACAGCCCAGGGCCCAATTCAACGCTCAAAAGCTCATTGGTGAACTCAACCCTGTCGCCGATGCGGATATTGGATGTGTCCTCAAAAACCTGCAGATCCGCCCGGTTGCCCTTCACGCGGATGACTTCGGATTTGAGGTGTTCTTCCCCGACGACGACATAGGCCACCTCATTCTGCATGACCCAGTCGGCAAACTCAACGGCCACCATGTTGCCGTTGACCCCCACGACTTTTCCCTGGCGCATTGTCATAAATCCAAGACTCCTTCCTTGATCTTCTCAAAAATCTTTTCTCCTGCGGGCGAACCAACGGCTTGATAGCGTTCCAAAATTTTGAGTTTTAAAGCATAGGTGATTAAAAAATCGATGTCGAAATAATGCTGGGCGGCCAGCTCATCGATCTTCTTCCAAAGCATCTGATCCAAAATCTGTTCGGCGCTCAAAGGATCGGCGGCTTTCACAGCCTCGGCCAGCGCGTCAACAACCTCGGGCTCTCCCGCCCGTTCCCCGCGCAGATATTCCGAAGGATCGCGGTTGGCCTCAACCGCGCGGAGCCACGCCAGTTCGTTGCGGAAATTGTGAGAGAACCGTTTCCACCGCAGCAGCGTGTCCCCGTCGCCGGGGCGCTCCTCATCGTCATCCGACATCGCGCGGACGATCTTCCGATAATCTCCGTCCGGCAAAAGCCGCTCGCAATCTTTCAAGAGCTCCTTGCTAGAGAGCGGCGGTTTGCTGCCGAATTCCAGCATCGACAGACTGGCGACAAGATAATAAATGCTCATGATGTTGATAAAATTTTAAACGGCTTCTTTAAGGAGTGCGGCGACCTCAGTGTTCAGATACCCGGCCAGGTATTGCGCCAGGCTGGCGTCGGTAAAATCAAAACAGGATTTGCCCGAATCGAAACTGATGGTAAAACCCGCCCCGATATCATCGGCGGATTTTAAAGTCAACGAATGCCTGACCTTGTCCTTCAATTCCGCCACAAATCCGTCTTTAAGGTGCTTCAAGTCCTTGCTGTTGAGGGTCACGGCGATATCGCCGGGCGGCGTGTTGTTCTGCAAATATCCTTTAACGGCCTCGCGGATGATGTGGGACAGGGCATCCGGCGTCAAGGCCTTGCCGACATCCTGCGCGATGATCTTGTGCAGCGTGGCCTCAATTTCTTTTCGCAGATTCAGGATGGTGTCGCGCGCGGCCTGTTTAAGGGCGATGCGGGTGGCGTCCCACGTCTTTTTGCTCTCCTGTTCGGCGGCTGCGATCAGCTCCTGCGCGTGCTCTCTGGCCTGCTGGAGAATCTTATCAGCCTGTTTTTTGGCTTCGAATTCGATCCCCCTGGCTTTCTGTTCAGCCTCTTCAATCCCCTCTTTTTTGATCTTCTCAATCAGCTCTTGGACCTGTTGACTCATAAAAAAACTCCCATCATTAAAAACTCAATTTGCCCTGATTTCCTCTAAAATTTTTTTAACAGCCTGATAAGGATCCGCGGCCCTGACAATCGGGCGTCCCACGACTAAAAAATTACTGCCGCTTTTAACGGCCTCGGCCGGTGTCGCAACCCGCTGCTGATCTTGAGCATCCTCGCCTGAAGGGCGAATCCCGGGGGTGACGATCACAAAATCATATCCGAATTCCTGACGCAGGAGTTTGGCCTCATGGCAGGATGCGACCACCCCATCCAGGCCGGCGGCCTTCGCAAGCCGTGCTTTTTCCAAAACAAGAGCCTGTATATTATCCTCTTTGCCTTCACTTGTCAAGACAGTGACCCCCACCACTAAAGGCCTTTTAACGTGAGCTTCTTCAGCCGTTTTGGTCGCTGCCAAAACAGCGGCTTTCATCATATCCAGCCCGCCGGAGGTGTGGATCGTGAACATAAAAATGGCCTGACTGCTCCCCCCTTTGACGACATTCAACCCCACCGCCGACCGGACCGCGCTGGCCACGGTGCTCGGGATGTCGTGGTATTTGAGGTCCAAAAAAACCTTTTTGCCCTGGGCCTCGATGAATTTGACCGCGGCGGGGCCGCACGACGTAAAAAGCTGGCTGCCGACCTTAAAGATATCCACGGTTCCTTTGAGCCGGTCCATCAGTTCCCTCACCTCGGCGAGAGTCTCGACGTCCAGAGCTACGATGAGTTGAGGGGAGGATTTTTGCATAATTAAATTGTGAAGCGTTGTTCGTGAAGCGTGAAGCGAAAAATCATCACACGAGATACGCTTCAGGTGGTGCGCTTCACGAGCCTTTCAGGCTTCCCGTCACTTCCCTAATATCTTTCATTTTGTGGGCCTTCATGTAAGCCTTGATCCCTTCCAGGACGTCCAGGGGCGCCCGGGGATTGATAAAATTGGCTGTCCCGACCGCCACCATGCTCGCCCCCGCGATGAGAAATTCCAGGGCGTCCTGGGCGGTCGTAATCCCGCCCATCGCTATGACCGGCACCTTGACCCGCCTGGCCGTTTGATACACCATATGCACCGCGATCGGCCGGATCGCCGGGCCGCTGAGGCCGCCGGTCAGGTTTCCCAACACCGGCCGCCGCTTTTTTGTGTCAATCACCATCGCGCTGAAAGTATTGATCAAACTGACCGCGTCCGCGCCGGCACCCTCAGCGGCGAGGGCGATTTCCGAAATATCCGTCACGTTCGGCGATAATTTGGCGATCACCGGGACTTTTGAAACTTTTTTTACCAATCCGACAACCCGGGCGGTCGCCTGCGGGTCCTGGGCGACCAGAACTTTATGTTTCAAGTTGGGACACGACAGATTGAGTTCCAGAGCGCTGACGCCGTCGACGGCATTGAATTTTTCCGTTAACATTTGAAACTGCTCGTCATTGTGGCCCAAGATGCTGATGATGAGGGGAACTCCAATTTTCTTAAAGACCGGCAGTTTCTCGGCGATAAAGCCGTCCGCCCCCGGATTCTCGATGCCGATGGCATTGACCATGCCCGCATGAGTTTCGAAAATCCTCAGCGGCGGGTTCCCTTTTTGCGCGAAGAGCGTGACGGTTTTGGGGACAATAGCACCCAGCTTCTTGACCTCTTCGAGATTATAATATTTCTCGGCGTGGCCGAACGTCCCCGAAGCGACGGTCACGGGGTTGGGAAATATGGCATTGCCGATTTTAACCGCAATGTTCATAACTTTAAAACCATTTGAGAGAAGATTATGGCGTCCTGATTGCGCTTCACGGTTTTTCCAACACCACGTCATCCAAATCAAACACCGGCCCGTCGTAGCAAACGGTTTTGTATCCCGCTGTTGTTTCCATCGAACATCCCAGACATGCGCCCAAGCCACAGGCCATGACTTCCTCGCAGCAGGCCTGGCCGCGCAAGTGATTTTTTCGCGCGAATTCCTGAACCGCCGCCATCATAGGCTTGGGACCGCAGGTATAAATAAAAGTCTCGACCGGGTTCCCGCCGATCTTGCCGAACAATTTTGAAACGCGGCCCTTGACGCCCACGCTTCCGTCATCGGTTGCGACAAAAATTTTACAGCCGTTTTTTTTGAACTCCTTCATGTCATAGACATGCCCGCCGCTGCGCCCGCCGTAAAGGAACGTGAGGTCATACCCCAGGCCTTTCAAGGCATCGGACAAAATCAAAAACGGCGCGACACCGATCCCCCCGGCGATCATGGCGACCCGCTTTGTCCCCGGCGGCGGCATCATAAACCGGTTCCCCAGCGGCCCTAAAACATCCAGGTCTTCTCCTTTTCGTTTTTCGGAAAGAATCCTGGTGCCGGGACCGACGACTTCATAAAAAATCTCGACGTATTTTTGGGCCCGATAAACGCTGAAAGGCCGCCGAAAAAAAGGCTCCAGCCCGTCTTTCACGCGGATATGAATAAACTGGCCGGGCTGTATCTTTGAACAGAGGGCGGGCGCGTCCAGGCAGAGACGATAAAAGCGGGGGCACAGTTTTCGATTGGAGACAACCGTAAATCTATTCTGGAGTTTTTCCATAACAACGGACGTGAGTCCCTTCCCCGCTCTGCCGGGTTGGCGTCATTCGATATCCCCGGTATCCAAGCCAAAGGCCCGTGACAAAAACAGCCATCCCCAAAAGAAAAAGCGCAAACACGCGGACCGGCGCCGTCGCATGAAAAACCATCTGCTCCTGGAAAATTTCCAAAACAAAAGCGATGGGGACCAAAATCCAGAGCGCTCTTTTTTCCTTCGTCATCCAGAGTTCCTCCCACGGACAACAATCCTTTAAATTTGGGAAGCCTCCTTTAAAATCCGGAAAGAACCGGGGCACTCGACGACAATAGTCCTCAAAGGTCTTTCCAAACAGATTTTTCAGATGATGTTCCTCCCGGATCACCTGAGGCCAGAACCTCAGGGAGAAGAAAACAGGAAAGATCAAAAGCGTCCACCATGGCCAGACAATGAGGACAAAACCGCTCCCGATCAAAAAAGTCCCCAAATACATCGGATTGCGGACATAAGCGTAAAGCCCCGTCGTCACCAGCCCTCCCCCGTCATGGGAATGGACCAGCTTGTGCCCGCGCGCGGCCATGCGGATGAATATCCCCTTCAAAATCAAAATCACTCCGGGGAAATCCAGGATTTCATCAAAAATCCGATTCGTAGAATACATTTGCGGGAAGAAATACAAGAGAAGAGAGAATGCCAGGGTCAGCGCCAGGATAACGGCATCCATCCTGATTCGGGGTTTCATCCTCGAGCTTCTGAAAATTCCGGCTAGTGTTGACATGATGGATAATAAAATGTGTTGCGGTCCTGCCGCATGATCCTTGAATCGGCGATTATTATAGTGTAAATGGTCATCGTTGGAAAGTCGGGAAATGACTTTGTGGGAATCGCAAACGCCGCGGTCAACGGACTACGGAAGATCTTTCGTGATGTCCTGCAGCGCCTTTTCGAATTCTTTTAACCCTTTGGCCCTGATCATACCGTCGATCTTCCACTCCCCCAAGTCAATCACAGGCCTTCCAAAAACAAGACCATAACAGATTTCGGAACTGGTTCCGTGGCTGCCCGGCAGGGCCACAATCACATCCGCGGAACAGGCCACAATAGCATTCCGGGCATAACCGATCGAGGTGGGAATGGCAATGTCGATATAAGGGTTGGCGTCGCTTTTTTTGCGGCCGGGCAAAAGTCCGATGGTTAAGCCTCCCGCTTCCTGCGCCCCTTGGGCCGCAGAGGCCATGACACCATCAAGTCCTCCGCAAACCAAAACAGCCCCGGCCCTGGCAATGATTGCGCCGACATTGTAAGCCAATTTCTTGACCTTCGGGGCGGCTTTATGACCGCCAATCACGGACACCGTGATTTTCTGGCGATTCCTGGCTGGATCTTTTATTTTTTTGAGATGGGATGACATAGGACAATTTTGACTTATGGCAACAAAAAATTTCGCGATAAAAACGGGCCCAATGGGAATCGAACCCATACCCTAGGAGCCGGAGTCCTATACTCTATCCGTTAAGCTATGGGCCCTGAATTTATCTTGTACCTTTGGCTTCGTAGGTGACTTTTCCGCCGCAGATTGTTGTTTCCACCATCCCCTTCAATGTCCAGCCAACAAAAGGAGAATTTTTGGATTTTGATAAGAAATTCTCGGAACGGACAACCCATTCCCGGTCGGGATCAATGATTGTGACGTCGGCATCATACCCCTCGGCCAGACATCCCTTGCTTTTCAATCCCATAATCCGCGCCTGAGCCGTAGACATTTTCTCAACCATCTGCGAAAGAGTCAAAACCTTTTTATGCACCAACTCCGTCATCGTCAACCCCACCGACGTTTCCAGGCCGATCATCCCGAACGGAGCGGCGTCGAACCCCACTTCTTTATCTTCTTTGGTGTGCGGGGCATGATCGGTCACGATGCAATCAATCGTTCCATCGCGAAGGCCTTCCTTAATAGCGTCAACGTCCTCCTGCGTCCGCAGCGGTGGATTCACCTTCGTGTTCGGGTCAAAACTTCGCACGGCATCATCGGTTAACGTGAAGTGATGCGGACAGGCCTCGGCCGTGACCTGAATCCCCTGACTTTTTGCGAAACGGATCAATTCAACCGATCGCTTCAAACTCATGTGCGCCAGATGAACCCTCGTTTTCAAATAATTCGCCAGCTCAATATCCCGGGACACAATAACCGTTTCCGCAACCCCCGGATCCCCCTTCATCCCCAATACCGTCGAGTTAAGCCCCTCATTCATCACACCGCCGCTCGTCAAGCAGCAATCCTGACAATGCTGGATCAAAAGCAAACCCGTCATTTTGGCGTAATCCAAGGCCAGCCGCATCAGCTGACTGTTGTGAACAGCCTTGCCGTCGTCCGAAAGGGCCAGGCAGCCGGATTGCCTGAGCTCGGCCATATCCGTCAATTCCTCGCCCTTCTGTCCTTTGGTGATGGCGCCGACGGGAATCACGTTTACTAATCCCACCCGGCGGGCTTCCTTAATAATCCCCCCGACAATCATGGCATTGTCAATGACCGGATTGGTATTGGACATGCACATGATGGTGGTAAATCCACCCCTGGCCGCAGCCCGGGAACCGGTCTCGATCGTTTCTTTATCCTCGCGTCCAGGCTCCCTTAAGTGAACATGCATATCAATCAATCCCGGCATCACAAGCTTGCCCGCGGCATTGATGACCCTCAGGTTTTCCGCCGGGATCGCCGGCGCAATCCGCGCAATCACCCCTTTATCCAACAAGATATCCTGCGGCTTGGTCTCAATTTTATCAGCATTGATAATAATCGCGTTTTTAATCAATAAACTCATTTTGGAAATCCTTTTAAAAATGACCAGCGGCCGCCAACCACTCACCGGCGGCCATTATTCCGCCCCCCTGGCGCCCAGCAGCAAATACAAGACCGCCATCCGGATCGCGACCCCGTTGGTGACCTGCTCTAAAATTACGGAATGTTCCCCGTCGGCGACATCCGCGGACAATTCAACGCCCCGGTTCGTCGGGCCCGGATGCATGATCAAAATTTTTTTGTTAGCGGACTTCAGCTTGTCGTCATTGACGCCGAATAATTTAGCGTATTCCCGGATGGAAGGCAAAAAATTATCCTGCTGACGCTCTTTTTGCAGCCGCAAAACCATGAGCACATCGCTTGTTTTGATGACGGACTTCAGATCGTAACTCACCTCGACCCCCAGATGCTCGATACCGCGCGGCATCAAGGTCGCAGGGCCGCACACCGTCACGCGGGCCCCGAGTTTTTTGAGCCCCCAGATATTCGACCGTGCCACCCGCGAATGCAGGATGTCGCCGACAATCCCGACACGGAGTCCCGCGATCTGTCCTAATTTCTCGCGAATCGTAAAAAGATCCAGAAGGGCCTGCGTGGGATGCTCACGGCAGCCGTCGCCGGCATTGATCACCGAGGCCTTCAAACTGTCCGCCAAAAGCTGCGGCACGCCCGACGCCTGATGCCGAACGACAATCATATCGACGTTCATGGCTTCAAGATTGCGCGCGGTGTCGAGGATCGATTCCCCTTTTGAAAGAGCGCTCCCTCCGGGCGAAATATTGATCGTGTCCGCGGAAAGCCGCTTGGCCGCGAGCTCAAAAGACGTTCGCGTCCTCGTCGACGATTCAAAAAAAAGCAGGATGACCGTCTTTCCCCGGAACACCGGAACTTTTTTCACTTCGCGGGCCGAAACCTCTTTGAAGGATTTTGCCGTATCCAAAATGAGCTCAATTTCCTCCTGCCTCAGGCTCTGAATATCCAAAAGGTCATGGCGTTTCCATTCAACCATGGACGATCCTTTTTTCGACAACGACCTGATCCTCCCGATGATCGATTTCCGACAAAATCACCTTCACATCCTCATCCAGGGCCGTCGGGATGTTTTTCCCGACGAAATCGGCGCGAATCGGAAGCTCGCGATGTCCGCGGTCGATCAAAACCGCCAGTTGAATGTTCGCCGGACGCCCCAGATCAATCAAGGCATCAAGCGCGGCCCGGATCGTGCGGCCCGTAAAAAGAACATCATCAACCAGCACAATTTTTTTACCTTTGATATTAAAGTTGATCGTGGTCTCACGCACGACCGGCTGGGTGGCCACCAGGGTCAGATCATCCCGGTAAAGAGTGATGTCCAAAACGCCGACCGGCACCGCATGGCCTTCAATGGTCTTTATACATTCGTTGAGCCGTTCCGCCAGAACAACACCCCGAGTGCGGATGCCCACCAAACACAACTCGGCGACACCCTTATTTTTCTCAACGATTTCGTGAGCCAGACGGGTGATCGCGCGACGGATATAATCCTGATCCATAATTTTCGAAACCTGGCTCACCGCACGCTCCAAAACAAGAGGACTTTCGGGTTTGGATGAGATGCGAGGCGCAACCGAGGAGTCCCGAGAAAGGCTTCGGGATAAACTCCGCGAGGCGTACTGTTAAGTACGTTAAGCGAGCACCGGAGGTTGCAACGAAGCAGATCGCCAAACGCGAAAGTCTTAAATAAAAAACCCGTCTCATCAATGAAGACGGGCACCATGTCTTTTAATCCAACACAAACGGCTGAAAGAAATTTCATGACTTTCCCTTGCCGGCCTCGCTGAACCGGATTAAAGGTTATTTCAATTGCACCAACTATACCACTCCACAACATTTCCTGTCAAGGCTGATGTTCGGAAGGCACTCCATGATTAAAAATGAAAAAGGCGACCTCCTCTTTTTTATAATCATCGTCCCGGAGAAGATCGCCTTTTCAATGCTATGACTCAAATTTCAAACTTAAGAATGCCGGAGTTTCTTTCGCACCAGGGCGCCCACGAATCCGCTGCCCATCAGGAGCATCGTTGCCGGCTCAGGAACGGCTGACGTCTCTCCTGTGCTCCCCGTAAAATCTGCCTTGAGGCCCAGGATGCCGTTGATTTCATTGTCGCCATCGGCGATCAGCGCCCCCGGCCCGCCCCATCTCACGGAAGCGTAACGGAATGTGTCTGTAGTGCCTGTCCCAACGGCATAAGTAAATCCGTCCCACTTGATGCCCGTATTGGCCATAAAGCCTTCCAGCCAGACACGCTCAACAACAGCCAGTGTCCATGGACCGGATGAAGAATCGGAAAGGTACACTGTTGATTCAATGGCTTCCTGAGGAAGAGGTCCGTGATCGATGCTATTGAAGACCGCGGCCTTGGTGGCATCAAACCCGAGGTCAAAAACCGTTGCCCCAACAGTACCGCTTGTCTGAAACCATAAATTGTCTATCGAGTTGGCGGCTGTAAAAACATCGGTGGTATAACAGCCATATCCAAAGCTTCCTGTGCCAGTCAGATCGTAAGAAGTACAGCCCCCTGCCGCTCCTGTTGACCAGGCATTTGACACTAAATTACCTGCGGTGTACCCTGTGGGATTAAAAATACCGTCATCAAGCAGATTATTGTCAATAACGAGCTGACGGGTGGCCAGCGTGTTTGATCCATAATAAAGAGTCGCAAATGTCCCAACGCTCGCCCCTTGCCAGAGACGAGGATCATCCGGATCCGTCAACAAGATCGCTTCAGCTTGCGGCAGACGTCCTGCCAGCAATGCCAATAAGACGAGACACGTCGCGACAAACTTTTTTTGAATTTCTCCCTGAAACATTGTTCCCTCCCATGCTGTGATATTAACCTTCGGTTAGTTAACCTTTTCTCAAAAATCAATAGGCTTTCTCATGGACAGCTACGATTTTGACAAAGATTACATATTATATTGAGCAAATACCATGCCAATAAACGTCGTCGCGAATTTTCCCGAATTAACTCTCAGCGCACAAAGGGTTTGCGTAAATGGAGAACCTAAAATGATACCCGCCGGAGGACTCAAAGATTATCGTGTCGAAAAGATTAAACATCACTGTGCGAGGAATTCAACAAAGGAAGATTCAGCGACAGGAGAGCAAAGGAGTCACTCCCTTTTTACGCCTTGACTCAAAAGTAGCACAAATTCCCCCCGGGCGGCGCCCTTGCCAAAATGCCCAAGGAGTTCACTGCAAGATCCCAGCCGGACCTCTTCGAATTTTTTGGTGATCTCCCGGCCGCACACGACGAACGGATCGCCTAAGACATCCTTCATATCCTCGAGGGTCTTCAAAAGCCGGTGCGGAGATTCGTAGAAAATGACCGTGCGTTTTTCCTCGGCGAACCCGGCCAACTTCTTGCGCCGGGCCTGCGATTTGACAGGCAAAAATCCTTCAAAAATGAAACTGTGCGCCGGCAAACCTGACAAAGACAGCGCCGCAATCAGGGCGCAAGGCCCCGGCACAACCGTCATCGGGATGCTGTTCTCCCGAGCCAGATTGACCAGATGATATCCGGGATCGCTGATCCCCGGGGTGCCGGCATCCGTGACCAGGGCGACATTCTTGCCCTCTTTCAAAAGGGCCAGCAGTTCATCCCCTTTTTTGATCTGGTTATGTTCGAAATAACTCGTGAGCGGCGTTTTGATCTGATGATGCTGAGTGAGAATCCGGGTGTGACGGGTGTCTTCGGCGGCGATGATGTCGACGCTTTTTAAGACTTCGATGGCACGCAGCGTGATATCTTTCAGATTCCCGATCGGTGTAGAGACAATGTAGAGCATCCTACTCTACCGTGACGGACTTGGCGAGATTCCTCGGCTGATCGACATCGCAGCCCAGCTGGACCGCAATATAATAAGCGATAAGCTGCAGAGGGAGTACCACGAGCAGGGGAGTTAGAATATCATGAGTCCTCGGGATGGTAATGACATGGTCGGCGTGATGCTTGATCCCTTCATCGCCCTCCGTCGCGATGACGACGATCTTTCCCTTGCGGGCGCGGATTTCCTGCATATTGGAAATCATCTTTTCATGGATGTCCGACTGCGGGGCGATGCAAACCACAGCGCGGTATTCGTCAATCAGGGCAATCGGGCCGTGCTTCATTTCGCCCGCGGCGTATCCTTCCGCCGGGATATAGGAAATTTCTTTTAATTTCAGGGCCCCTTCCAGGGCCGAGGGATAATTGATATTCCTGCCCAAAAAAAGATAGCAGCCAAAATGCGAATATTTTTTGGCAATCCTGGCGATCGCCTGACGGGATTTCAGAATATCGCGAAACGCGGCCGGGATATTCTTGAAGGCCGAAAGGATCGCTTCAAATTCCTGTTGGGAGAGTTGATCGCGCAGCCGCCCCATCTTGAGCGAAAAAAGATACAGCATCGCAATCTGGGCCACATAGGCCTTGGTCGATGCGACTCCAATCTCGGGACCGGCGTGCGTGTACAACACCCCGTCCGACTCGCGGGTCAACGACGATCCGACGACATTGCAGATGGAAACAACCTTCGCCCCCCGGGCTCGGGTTTCTCTAACCGCGGCCAGGGTATCCGCGGTTTCTCCGGACTGACTGATCGCGACAACCAGGGTCGAACGATCAACAAGCTGCTCACGATAACGGAATTCGCTGGCGGCATCGACGTTGACGGGGATCCGCGCAAATTTTTCAATCAGGTATTTCCCCAGAAGGCCGGCGTGATACGCCGTACCGCAGGCGACGATGTGAATCCGGCGGACGGCTTGTAATTTTTTATCCGTCAGATTCAGCCCTTCAAGATTCACGGCGCTGCCCTGAACGCGGGCCTTGATCATCTGCTCTAAAACCTCGGGCTGTTCGTGAATCTCCTTGAGCATAAAATGAGCAAAACCCTGCTTCTGCACCGCGTCGATACTGAATTTGATCTTATCGACTTTGAGACTGACCTTTTTTCCGTCGGCGTCATAAATATTGACGCCGTCTTTTTTAACCACAGCGAGCTCGCCATCCTTAAGGTAAACCACGTCTCGGGTCTGCTCTAAGATCGCCGGCACATCCGAGGCAATAAAATTTTCGTTCTTCCCGATCCCGATGATCAACGGCGAGCCGCGCCGGGCCGCAATCAAGGTGTCCGGGCAATCGCGGCACATCATCCCCAATGCAAAAGAACCCTGCAGCTGCCCTAAGGTTTTTTTGACGGCCGCCAAAAAATCGTCCCGGTAATTTTCTTCTAAAAGATGGGCGACGACCTCGGTATCCGTTTGCGAGCTGAAACGGTGACCTTTTTTCTGGAGAGACTCTTTAAGAGATTCGTAATTTTCGATGATGCCGTTATGGACAATCAGAATTTTGCCGGAACAATCCGCGTGCGGATGGGCGTTGTTGCGGGTGGGAGCGCCGTGGGTGGCCCAACGGGTGTGCGAAATACCCACCGTGCCGTCAGGCATGTGGTCGCTTTCAATCAAATCCCGGAGATTCTTGATCTTGCCCGGAATTTTGCGGACGACAATCTCGCCGGTGTCGGGAGAAATGACCCCGATCCCGCTGGAGTCATATCCGCGGTATTCCAGTTTCTGCAGCCCTTCGAGGAGAATAGGGATAGCATGCCTGTAACCAATGTACCCGGTGATGCCACACATCTAAAACCTCTTATCCTAGTCTTTTTTCTCAACCGGGCGGATGTTCACGCAAGTTATTGCTGAACCATAGGTGCTTCGCTTTTTGGTGAAGTAAACGGTGCCGTCGCAGGCTGCCGTAAGATGCATGCGACCAAGGACATTGACGCCCGGCTTCCAGCGATCCCCCTGCCGTGTCAAAAGTGTTCCAGCCTTGATCATCTGGCCGCCGGAGACCTTGACGCCCGCCGTTTCCCGGTAGAATTTTGATGAAATGCCGCCTTTTCGTGCCATGATGCCTTCCTCCTCAATCTTCCTCAAATCACCGCAATCTTATTGCTGGATTTTCTCAGCCCAAAAGAAGGCGTTATCCTAGCAAAAAATGCCGGTGTTGTAAACAAATCATTTTGTGCGGAGCGGGACGCTATTTTTTGTTCAAAGTCTCATCGATCTCGCGTTTGAAAGAGTTCAGATCGCGGGCCATGGTCTTGCGCCCGTTCAAATAGAAAGTCGGGGTCCAGCGAACTTCAACTTTCTGCACCTGATCCATGTCAGCCTGAATCGCCTTCTCAAACTCAGCGTCTTTGTCTTTGAGATCAGCCTTGAAACGGTTGACATCAAGGCCGATTTTCTGAGCGAACTCTTCATATTTTTGATCACTCAAAGCGCCGCTGTTCTCAAGGATCGCGTCCACCATTTCCCAATATTTGCCTTGCTCCTTCGCGGCCAGCGTTGCCTTGGCAGCCGGTTTGGCCTGGGGATGAAACGGCAGCGGATAATGTTTCAAAACATAGCGGACCTTTTCCGGATACGCGCCCAAAACCTCTTTTGTCAAAGGATGGGCCCTTGTGCAAAAAGGGCACTGAAAATCGACAAACTCCACAAGGGTCACGGGAGCATTCTGTTCCCCACGGAAGGAAGACTGGCCCATGTCGATCTGATGAACTTTGGTGTATTCATCCGTGGGCGGCGCCGGACGCTGCTGCTGGGCGCCGGCCTGAACATTTTTAAGCATGGCGATGACCGGCCGGATATCCTGCTCCAGGGCCGTCAACCGGTTTTCCAGCTCACGCTGCTTTGAGAATAATTCCTCAATATCATCCTTTGACTCATCGTCCGCGGCGAACTTCTGATGCATCGCCATCATCTGAGATTGCTGACCGGCAACCCGCTCGATCATGGCCGTATTATTCTGCTGCACGACGACAAAAACCGCCAAAAAAACGGCGACGACGACAATCACCATGACCGTAAAAAAACGATTGTTCATACCTTGTCCTTTCCATAAAAATGATTGATCCAACAGCGTCTCTAAAATTAAAAACCTGAAAAAAATTTTTGTAAAACGCTCTCATTCTATACAACTCATTTATGAATTGCAACTAAACTTTCATGTCCCTCACAAATCAATGCCGCCATATTGCTCCACAATGGACTTGATGTCGTCCCAACGCCGCGTGCAGCCGAAAACAGCAATAATGCACACCTTTTTTCCCTTCATCAGATATCCGACAAAGCACGATTTTGCCGCGCGGGTATACCCGGTCTTCCCGTAAATCTTCTGCTTCCAGTCGTTCAAAAGGATTTTATTATGACTTTTCAGGGTGATGGTCCGGCCGGCGCGCGACGAGATCGTCTTGTAACGCAGCTTGATGGCCCTTTTAAAAAAATCATTCTTGATCGCCTCGCGAAAGATCAGATACATGTCATACGCCGAGGTGTATTGTTTAACGCCTTTCGCGGGCAGTCCGTTGGAATTGGCAAAACGGGTGTTTTTCGCGCCCAACTGCCGGGCCCGCTGGTTCATGAGCTCAACAAAGTCCTGCTCGGAACCGGAGACAGCCTCGGCCAGGGCAACGCTGGCGTCATTGGCGGATTTCAGAAGGAGCGCAAAGAGCAGGTCGCGGACCAGAAATTTCTCGCCGGGGCGCAGATGAACGATCGTGGGCTGCACCTGGACCGCGCGGGAGCTGATCGTTACGACCTGATCCAGCGGAAGTTTTTCAAGCACAAGCAGGGCCGTCATCACCTTGGTCGTGCTGGCGGGAGGAACGCGCATATGAACATTCTTACCATAATAGCGCCGGGCCGCTGTGCTGTTGGAAAAAATCGCGGAGCGCGCCGTGACACTGTTCCCTTGACTGCCGGCCCAAAGCACAGACGGCCATAACAAAAGTCCGCTAAGCGAAAACGAAAAAAACCGGTAAAGAAATGTTGATCGCATCATCTAACCCGTCCGCCGGGCCGCTTCATAGACATGCCGCAGGGCCGTCGCCACCCCCTGTGTCGGCAGGGCCGTATGCCCCTCGGCCTTGGCCACACACCAATCTTTTGACGTCTTTACGATGATAATCCATACGTGCTGGGTCAGGCTGGGCTCCGCCACGACCGCATGCACCAGCCCTTTATTTTTCTTTGGATCGAAAACAAAATCTTTAAAAACCACGGAGACATCGCCGATCACATCATCCGGTTGAAACCGGTCAGGATTAAAATCACGCAAAAAGTACGCCTTCATATCCGCATCCTCAGCCACAGGGATGTCCCTGTGCTCTTTCTTAACGATTTGCAGTTCAAAAAACTCCTCCTGACCTTCCCGACGCCATTTGCGCTCAAATTTGGTGTTGAACTGCGGCTTGATGGTCCGGGTCGTCGCCGCGAACCCCGTCCCGTCCGCTTCCGCATGAATCCATTCAAAAAAAAGGCCGGAATCTGTAACGATCCGCCCTTCGCCCTGCTCAACCAAACGGCTGTTGAGCAGCTCAAAAAAGGATCGAGAAAACAGGCGGTGTTTGACGTGCCCCTGCTTCGGCCAGGGACACGGGAAGAGACAAAAAATACGGTGGATGGACCTCTGGCAAAAAAGGCGTTCCAGCGCCACGGTCGCATCGACTTTCAAAAGCTGAATATTGCCCAATGTCCCGTCGGGCGACCCCTGACGCAAGGCGTCAATTTTTTGCATCGCTTTTTTGAGCCGCGGCCAATCCTGCTCCAGGCCGACGAAATTGCGTTCCGGCGAATTGTGGGCCTGACTCACCAAAAACTCGCCGAGTCCAAACCCGATTTCCACATCGAGCGGATGGTCATTGCCGAAATGCCCGCGCCAATCGACCGGCCGCTTGACATCATCGTAATGAGAGAAAAAAACGTCGGGGAAAGTCATCGGGGGTTCAAACGAATATCCAGAGTGGTTTGGGGACAAATTTTTCCGGTCAGGACGCTACGGGCTCTTGATTTTTTGATTGAGATAAT
>CAYHZK010000037.1:0-15854 GCA_964361085.1 uncultured Planctomycetales bacterium | reverse complement strand
CGCACCGGCGTTCTGACGCCCGTCGCCAGGCTTGAGCCGGTCCTCTGCGGCGGCGTCACGATCTCCAGCGCGACCCTGCACAATTTCGACGAGATCAAACGCCTGGGCGTCAATGCCGGCGACCGCGTGCTGCTGGAGCGGGCCGGCGATGTGATCCCCAAGATCGTCAAAGTGGTGGAACAGTCCCGGTCAACCATCGCGCCGTTTGTTGTTCCGAAAACATGTCCGGCCTGCGGCGGCGAAATCGCCAAGGTCAAGGCCGGCGAAGTCGCTTACCGCTGCCTCAACGCCTCCTGTCCCAAACAGATGGAACGCGGGCTCATCCACTTTGCCTCCCGCGGCGCCATGGACATCGAGGGGATGGGGGAACAGGCGGTCACGCAGCTCTTGGCCAAGGGCTGGATCCATGATTTTGCCGACGTGTATTTTTTAAAACAGGATCAGTTGCTTCAGTTGGAATTGTTCAAAGAAAAAAAGGCCGGCAATTTGCTCAAGGCCATCGAAAAAAGCAAAACCCGGCCTCTCGCGCGGCTTGTGTACGGACTGGGGATCAACAATATCGGGCAGAAGGCGGCTTCTGTCCTGGCGCGGCGATTCGGGACGCTGGATGACCTGGAAAAGGCGAGTCCCGAAACGATCGACGCTATCCCCGACATGGGGGAGGTCATGGCGGATTCGATCGCCCGGTTTTTCCGCCAGCCGACGACAAAAAAGCTCATCGGAAAATTAAAAAAGGCCGGCGTCAATACGGTCGAACCGGCAGCGCGGCGGGGCCAGGCCCTGGCCGGGAAGAAATTTGTCTTCACCGGCGAGCTGCCCGGCTGGACAAGGGACGAGGCCGAGGCGCTCGTGACTCAACGGGGAGGCGAAGTCGTCTCCTCCGTGAGCAAAAAAACGGATTTTGTCGTCGCGGGGCATGAGCCCGGTTCCAAATACGCCAAGGCCCTGGCGCTGGGGGTTAAAATTTTAAAACCGGAAGAATTTGAGGATATGATCCATGAATAAAAACAGAATGGGAAAACGTTTTGTGATCATGCTGCTTCTTGTCACTGTCGCCGCCTCCACCGGCTGCGAGCCGTTACGCAAAAAATTTTCACGAAAAAAGAAAAAGGTCGAAGAGACGGCGGAGTCCCTTCCGATCCTCGACCCGGTCGATTATCCCGACAAGATTGAGACGCCGGACGTCCTTTACAAAAAACAATATTCCCTCTGGCGGGTCTGGCATAAGGACCTGGCCAGGATTTTTGAGGATAATGGGAATGAAAAGCGGCTCACCTACACGATCGATCAGATGCTGGAGCAGATGGCCGGGATGGAAAAACTTTTAACCGGAGAAAACAAGACCCGGTTTTCTGCGTTGATCGCGGACCTTAAAACATTGCGTGAAGAATTTGAAAAACCGGCCGCCCTGCGAAATAAGGCCGCTCTTACGACAAAGATCATGAGACTCGAAAAAGAGATGCGGGCTCATTTCAGGGTTGATAAAATATTCGCGAGCCCGGCTGTTTCGGCATCCCAATAACATGAAAGACCTGATCGAACTTTTTATCAATTACCTGTCGGTGGAGCGGGGGCTGGCGGATAACACGCTGTTGGCTTACCGCCGGGATTTGAACAAATACGTCGCCGATCTGGGTGACCGCGGCATCACCGGCGCCGCCCAGGTCAAGCGCGACCATGTCACCGAATTCATTTACCGGCAAAAGGAGGCCGGCCTGTCGACGAGCTCGATCTGCCGGAATCTGGCCGCCATCAAAATGTTTCACCGGTTTTTAGCGCGGGAACATCTGGCGGCGAACGATCCGACCACTCTGGTCGAAACCCCGAAACAGTGGAAGCGCGTCCCGGACGTTTTGTCGCAGAAAGAAGTCGAGGCGATCATTGCCGCCGCCCAGGGAACAAAATGGCAGCAGATCCGTGACTACGCCATCCTCACGCTGTTTTACGCCAGCGGCATGCGGGTCTCGGAGCTCGTCAACGTGCAACTGGAAAACGTGAATTTCGACTTAGGGTATGTCCGCTGCGTCGGCAAAGGCCGCAAAGAACGGATCATCCCGATCGGCCAGCGGTCGCGGGAGGCGGTCAGGCGCTACTGCGATATCGTCCGTGGAAAGCTGCTGAAATCGCGGTTATGCTCCGAACTTTTTTTAAGCCGTCTGGGGCGGAAGATCACACGGCAGTGCATCTGGAAATTGATCAAATCTTACGCCCAAAAGGCCAATCTTCCGAAGACCATCAAACCCCACACCCTGCGGCATACGTTCGCCACGCACCTTCTGGAGCATGGGGCGGACCTGCGTTCGGTTCAGGAGATGCTGGGGCACGCCGATATCTCGACCACACAGATTTACACGCACGTCGACCGCGAACGGCTCAAAAGCGTGCATAAACAATTTCATCCCCGGCCCTAGGACTATGAAAATCAATTTATCCATTCTCGACGGTAAAATTTTGCCGGTCATCAGGATGATCGGCTGCGAGGCGGACCGTTTGCAATTGACGGCCTACCTCGTGGGCGGCGTGGTGCGGGACGCCCTTCTTGGCGAAAAGAATTTTGATTTTGACATCGTGATCGAGGGAGACGCCGTGGCATTGGCAAAGACCGTTGCAGCGCACCATCAGGCCCAATTGACCGTGTATCATCGGTTTGGGACGGCGACGGTCCGGTTCAAGAACGGGATCGCCGTGGATTTCACAACGGCCCGCAGCGAACATTATCCGCATCCGGGCGCCCTTCCGACGGTGAAGGCCGGGACCATCGGCGAAGACCTTTTTCGCCGGGATTTCACGGTCAATGCCATGGCCGCCGTCATCAATCCCGGGCGCTATGCCGAGCTGGTCGATTGCTACGGCGGGTATGACGATTTAAAGTATAAAAAAATCAGGGTCCTGCACGACCGGAGTTTTATCGACGACCCCACACGGATTCTGCGCGCCATACGGTTTGAGCAGCGGCTGCGTTTTGCCATCGAAGTCAGGACGTTGCGTCTGTTAAAAGCGGCCTTGACGAACGATGCCGTCGCCGCGGTCAAACCGTCGCGGTATTTTTCCGAATTCCGTAAATTTTTAACGGAACCTTCCCTCTGCCGGATTCTTAAAAGATTGCACGCCGTGGGCGGATGGGGTTTTGTGTTCAAAGGATTTTGTCCGGACTGGCGCCTTTTGAATCGAATGCAAAAAAATATCGCCGTTCTTGGGTCTGACGAATTTTATCGTTCCCAAGACTGGAGTGTGGTCTATCTGATCGCCCTGTTTCACGGACAGGACCCCGCCATGATCGAAGCGCTGTCGACCCGCTTTCATCTGACCAGGGCGGAAAAGGCCGGCATCCTGGCCGGACTGCAAGCCAGTCCTGTTCTGGAAAAGCTGCGGCAAAACGCGGGGGTCCCCTCTTTGGTCTACAAGATTTTGAGCCGGGTCGACCTCGAAACAATTTACTTTATTCGGGCGCAGACTTCAGTTAAGATAGTGGCCCGAGCGATAGACGTTTTCTTGAAAAAATCGCGGTTGACGCGGCTTCAGATCAATGGCCATGACCTGAAAAATCTGGGACTTGAACCCGGTCATGCCGTCGGGAAAATTTTGAGGGCCGTGTTGTTTAAGAAAATCGATGGCGAAGTTCACGGCAAAAATGAGGAATTGTCAGCCGCCAGGTCCGCCGCGGCGGGCAAAACCGTTGCGCGCGGCGGGGGAGGAATGGGGCGATGAGTCGAATCGAGAAAGTCAATGAAATGATGAAGCGCGAAATCAGCGTCATGCTTTTGCAGGAGCTGCGCGATCCGCGCCTGATGTTTGTCACGGTGACGGACGTTGAAGTGAGCCGTGATTTGCAGCATGCCAGGGTGTTCTACAGCGTTCTGGGGAATGAACAAAAACTCGCCGAAGTGGAGGATGCCCTCCATAAGGCCAAAGGATACGTCCGCCGTTTGATCGGGCAGCGGATCACATTGCGTTACACGCCCGAGATCGATTTTGTTTATGATAAAACCGTTCAGTACAGCGATCGCATCGAGCAGACATTGCAGGACATCAAAAATCAAAATGTGCCCAAAGCTGAAGAAGAATAGTCTTCCTCATAGGCCGGCAACCACAATCCCGGACGTTCTCAGGGTTCTGCGGGGCGGGAAAACCTTTCTCATCGCCACCCATATCAATCCCGACCCCGACGCCCTCGCCTCCCAGCTGGCGCTGGCGGTCTATTTAAAATCGATCGGGAAACGTGTTTATGCCGTCAACGAAGAAAAAATTCCACAGCGCTATTTGTTCTTGCCCGGCGTCAACATGGCCCGCAAGGCCGGGACCGAAAAAAAGATCGACTATGATGCGGCGGTCATTGTGGATTGCGGCGATTTGGAGCGGATCGGTTCCGTCCAAAAACTTTTGCATCCGGGAAAAACGATCATCAATATCGATCACCATATCACCAACGACCGTTTCGGTGATTTGAATCTGGTGATCACGGACGCCTCGTCGACGGCCGAGGTGATTTTTGACGTGCTGGAAGCGGCCGAATTTTCTCTCAACAAACAGGCGGCTGTCCTGCTTTACCTGGGGATCATGACGGACACCGGGTGTTTCCGCTATGAAAACACGACGGCCAGAACCCACGAAGTCGTGAGCCGGTTGATGCAATTTAAAATCCCGGTCAGCGAGCTCTATCGCAAATTGTACGAAACCATCCCCTTGAACGATTTGCAGTATTTCACAAAGGTGGTCAGTTCGTTCACGCCGTTATTCGACGGCAAGGTGATTTATCTTGAACTTCGCCGCGGGGTTGTCAAAAGATTTTCCGAAGAGTTCGATCTGCGCGACAAAATTTTCCGTTATTTGCGCGCGATCAAAGGGGCCGAGGTCTTAGTCATTCTCACTCAGCAGGAAAAAGGGAAGACCCGCATCAACCTGCGTTCGCAGGGCAAGATCAATGTGGCCAAACTGGCTTCGCACTTTAAGGGCGGGGGGCACAGCCGGGCGAGCGGCTGTATCATCGCAGGGCCGATGCCGGAGGCCAAACGCCGGATCCTGGCGCAGCTTGAAAAAATTTTTGGAAAACAATTGCGGTGAGGACCAACATGTCGATCAAACACGCAGCCGAGAAAGAAGGGATTGTCGTTGTCAATAAACCGTCGGGGATGACATCGCACGATGTGGTCAGTTGTGTCCGGCGGATATTTAAAATGCGCCGTGTGGGGCACGCGGGAACCCTGGATCCGCTGGCCACCGGGGTCCTGGTGATCCTGCTGGGAAAATCTACCAAACTTTTTGGAAAGTTTGAAGGATTTGACAAGGCGTACAAGGCGACCATGATTTTCGGAACCAGGACGACAACGGCCGACATTCAGGGCAAGGTCGTTGAACAAGTCCCTTTTGAACACCTGACGCGCAGTCAGGTCGAGAACGCGCTTAAAGAATTCATCGGCGAGGTCGAGCAGGTTCCTCCGATGGTCTCCGCCGTCAAAAGGAACGGCAAACGTCTTTATGAGCTGGCCCGCAAAGGCATTGAAGTGGCGCGTGAGGCCCGCAAGATCCGGATCGACAAATTGCAGCTGATCGACTTCAACCTGCCGAAGGCGCAATTTTATTTGGAATGTTCGAAGGGAACTTATGTTCGAAAGCTCGCGGAGGATATCGCCGAAAAACTGGGATGTGTCGCCTGCATCGCCCAGATTGAAAGAACCAGCGTCGGCCCCTTTGAAATCAATCAGGCGGTCAGGCTCGAAGATTTGAAAGAGGAACATATTCGCCGTTGGTCCGGCTGACGCCGAAGGGAATCATGAAAGTCATTCGCGGCATTGAGAATGTCGGCCAGCGGTATTCCCGTCCCGTCATCGCAATCGGTATTTTCGACGGACTGCATAGCGGCCATCAGAAGCTGATCCGCAGGGCTGTTGTGAAGGCCAGGGCGATTGGGGGAACACCGATCGTCATGACCTTCCACCCGCATCCCGTCCACGTGCTGCGACCCGAAAATCATCTGCCTCTTTTGGTGAGCCTTCCGTTTCGCCTGAAATTGATCGAAGACCTCGGCGCGGCCGTCACCATTGTGGCCCGGTTCACCAAAAAATTCTCGCGATTAACCCCGCAACAATTCATCAAAAATTATCTGGTGAAAAAGTTGCACCCGGAATTTATTATCGTCGGAGACGACTTCCGGTTCGGGCAGGGCCGCAGCGGCACGATCGGGTATTTTAAGGAGGAAGGAAAGAAGTACGGCTTTCGGGTTTTGACATTGCAGACCCGGCGGGGCTCGGAGAAGAAGGTCAGCAGCACGTTGGTGCGAGACCTCATCGCCGGGGGGAATCTTAAAAAAGCGGAACGTCTTCTGGGCCGGCGGGTCGCCCTCATGGGGAGGGTTGAGCGGGGGGATGCCCGCGGCAAAACATTGGGATATCCCACGGCCAACCTGACGCCGTCCGACGAGGTTTTGCCTCCTTTGGGAGTTTATGTGGCGCGGGTTTTCTGCAAAAAGTGTTTTTATCATGGCATGGCCAATGTGGGACTGCGGCCTTCTTTTGACAAAAAAGGCAATGTGATCGTTGAGGTCAACATTTTTGATTTTGATAAAGAGATTTACGGGCAAGACATTATTGTTGAGTTCCTCCAAAAAATCCGCAATGAGCTTTATTTCCCCTCGCGGGAAGCCCTCATGAAACAACTGCAGCACGACGAGCATATCGCTCGAACGTGGTTCAATCATGCCTGAGCGGTTTCGTTCGCTGTTCGCGGAGTTCGGCGGCTTGTTAAAAATTTTGCGATCACGTTTTAGCGCACATTGTTTGACGAGCCGCCGAAGGCGGTGAGGAGTTATGTGCGCGCGGTAGCTTAAAATTTTTGACGCTTAAGCCGCCACGGAGCTAAGGGTGAGCTAAACCGCTGCCACAAGGCAGGGCCATCAGAATATATCGCGAATTTCAGGCGCGATTTTCCCTCCACTTTTTGTAACCGTATAAGCCATATAAAGTGCGGAAATTTATTTATTGACATTGATAGGGGGGTTATCTATACTTGGACATGCAGTGGATGAAAGTGGAGGGGAGTGGAGCATAACGGCTTTTGAGGGCCCAGCATGTTTTATGGCGAATACAATCATGGCATCGACCGTAAGGGTCGACTGATCCTGCCCGCGCGTTTTCGCGAAATCTGCAAAGAGTCCGGGATCGAGCGGTTTTTCATCACCCGCGGATTGGATAAATGCATTTTCATGTTTACCGAAGAGGAGTGGCGCAATCAGGAACAGAAGTTCAAGAACATGCCATTCACCAAACAGGAATCCCGAAGTTTTAATCGTTTATTTTTCTCCGGCGCTGTTGCGGTTGTCCCCGACAAACAGGGGAGATTTATCATCCCACCCTATCTCAAAGACTATGCCATGATCAAAAAAGATGCCGTTGTCATCGGCGTCTCGAACCGGATTGAGGTATGGGATACCAAAAGCTGGCAGGATTTTTATGCGAACCGCAACGAGACGTTCGAGCAGATTGCCGAGAATTTGATCGGACCGTAACCTTCTTTAACATCTGCAAAGGAGGGGGTATGGAATCAAGAAAGTATCGCGAGCTCGTTTTGCAACACTTCATTCAACTCGAGAGTTCTCACTGCACCTTTTGCTCTGCCCTGGAAAAAAACACCCGTCGTCTTTGTTTGTTTTTATTTTTTGATTCACCGGAGCGTATCTACCAGCGCAACGGGCTTAAGGACACGTGGGAAGAGGTGGTTGATGACGAGGAGTCGCAGTTTCTCCGCCGGAAATTTGATTCGGCGCTGGAGGACGACGCCATCCCGCGCTTCCCGGCCGATCCCCGCCGGCATCAATTGGAAGATTTATCCGATTAAAGGATAGCGCATGGCAGTCCTCGCCTGGGAACAGATTGATACGGTCATGTCAGAAGAATGTTATCATACGCCGGTGATGCAGAAAGAGGTCGTGGAGGCTTTGTCGCTTCCCGTCGGGGGATGCCTTGTGGACTGCACCCTGGGGATGGGCAGGCATTCCTCGCTGTTGGTCCGTTCGTTGGGGCCGCAGGGGAAGATCATCGCCATCGATCGCGACCGGCAGTCCCTGGATGTGGCGAAAGCGAATTTGTCGGAAATGAGTTCGCAGTTTACCTTCGTGCACGACGACTTTCGCCATATCGACAAGATCCTCGATCATCTGGGGATCGCGGCCGTCGATGGGATCCTCTTTGACCTGGGGATTTCCAGTTTTCAGCTTGACAATCAGCAGCGGGGATTTAGTATTAAATCCAATGGTCCGCTGGATATGCGCATGGACCAGGAGAGCTGGTTGTCGGCTTACGATCTTGTGAATTCTCTTTCGGAAAAGGAGATTTCCAAGATCCTGAAAGATTACGGCGAAGAGCGTTGGCATGGCCGCATCGCCCGTCGTCTCGTGGAGGCGAGGTCCAGCCGTCCCATTGAGACAACAAAGGAATTGAGCGATATTGTCCTGAAGGCGACTCCGAGAGCCGCTGGGTGGCAAAAGATTCATCCCGCGACACGGACATTCCAGGCTTTTCGCATCGCGGTGAATCGGGAGTTGGAGTCGCTTGACATCGCCCTGGGGAAATGCGCCAGTTATCTTAAGCCCGGCGGGCGTATCTGCGTTATCTCTTTCCATTCTCTGGAAGACAGAATCGTCAAAAATACATTCCGGTCCTTTGCGCAAAACGGTGATTTCAGGCTTATTCTGAAAAAACCTCTTTATCCTGCGGAGGATGAGGTCAGGGAAAATCCGCGGGCCAGAAGTGCGCGCCTGCGTGTGGTGGAAAAAATTTAGCCGATGAAAAATGACGCCGGGTTAATATCCCGCGAAGATAAAATTATTGAGAGGGAGAGATGAAACTCATGAAATGCATAAAAACGATGGTCATTCTTACCGCACTGGCTTTGATTTACATTTCCATGCAAATGGAGATCATCAATCTGGCCTATCAGGGCAAAAAGAAGGAACATCAGATCATCGAACTTTCGGAGAGCACGGGAGTTTTGGCGTACAACATTCTCAAGCTCAAATCTTCAAATCATCTGGGTGATAATCTGCTGAAGGAAGATTCGCTGCTGCGCTTTCAGGACAACGACAATGTCGTTAAAGTTGTCACGAGAGAGTCCCTTGTCCGGGAGGAAGACATCCTGGCCGGCATGCAGGCCAAAAAGAGCAACCCGTTCCTGAATTTCTTCCCCTTCAAGGCGCCGACCGAAGCCCGCGCCGAAGAAAAGAACGACTCGCTCAAGCCCTGGCGCAGGACTCGGTGACGCTTTAGGTCTTGCGTCCTGTCGCTCATGCGCCGAAAGGAACCCTTCGCCTCAATCGACGGCATAAAGTAGAGCTGATAACGTGTATATTCAGAAACGCTCCCTCCGGTTTTGCGGCATTTTCCTTTTCCTTATTATCAGTCTGCTGTATTTCTCCGCCAAACTGCTTCTGATCCAGTTTTTTCGCAGCGATCATTTGGCCGCCCTTGCGGAAAAACAGCAGAACCACTATTTGACATTGGAACCTGTCCGGGGCGCGATTTACGACAGGCAGTTGCGTCCCCTGGCGATCAATGTCCCTGTTTATTCCGTTTATGCCAATCCCCGGCGGATGAGCAAGGCCCAGAAGGACGCGGCCATCCGGGATTTATCCGCCCTTTTGGATATTGAGCCACGGCCGTTGCGGGAGAAACTCAGCCGTGATAAATATTTTGTGTGGCTGGCCCGCAAGATTCCTCTTGAGCTGACCGAAAAGGTCCGGCACGCCAAACTCAAAGGGATTGGTCTGATCAAAGAAAGCAAGCGCTCTTATCCCAATCAGTATCTGGCGGCTCATCTGATCGGGTTTGCCGGCATGGATAACAGAGGCCTGGAGGGCCTTGAATTGCTTTTTGACAAATATCTCCGGGGGGAGCCGGGGTGGTCGCAGATTCTGCGTGACGCCCGGCAGAGGGAACTCCTCATTGAAAAAGGTTTTATCCCGCCGAAGGACGGATTCAGCCTGGTTTTGACGATCGATGAAACGATCCAATACATCACCGAGCGGGCCCTCGATAAAGCCTTTCTAAAAAGCAACGCCATCGCGGCAACCGTGATTGTCATGGATCCCAAGACCGGGGAGATCCTGGCGCTGGCGAACCGGCCGACGTATGATCTCGTCAATTTCGATTTCAGCGCTCCCGAAAACCGCATCAATCGCGCCGTCGCGCTGGTTTACGAACCGGGGTCTATTTTTAAAATCGTGGCGGCCTCGGCGGCGCTGGAAGAAAAGATTTTTAAGGAAACGGACAAAATATTTTGCGAGAACGGCAGTTATCTCGTCGGTGGTCATATCCTGCACGACCACCATGGCCACGGCCTTCTGACGTTCAGCGAGGTTTTTGAGCAGTCGAGCAATATCGGGACGACCAAAATTGCGCAGAAGATGGGGGCCGCGACGTTTTACAAATACGCGCGGCGGTTCCGGTTTGGGATGAAGACGGGGATTGACCTGATCGGCGAGGTGAACGGAACGCTCAAGCCGCCGTCCCAGTGGTCCAAGACCTCCATCGGGGCGCTGCCCATTGGCCAGGAGGTTACGGCGACACCGATGCAGCTCGTTTGCGCCATGGCCTCGATCGCCAACGACGGGACTTATATGAAACCGTATCTCGTCAAATATATCAAAGACACCCATGATGAATTGATCCAGTCCTTTGAGCCGCAGATGGTCGACCAGGTGATCAGTCCCGAGACGGCTCAGCGGATCAAGGTGATTCTGCAAGGTGTCGTGGACCGGGGAACGGCGAAAAAAGCGCAGATTGCCGGTATGGCGGTGGCGGGCAAGACTGGGACCGCGCAAAAGGTTATCGACGGGCGATACTCCGCCAACAGGTTTTACGCCTCGTTTTTCGGGTTCGCGCCCGTCGAGGATCCTAAATTGGCTGTGATTGTCGTGTTTGACGATCCGCGCCCCAATCATTTTGGCGGGACCGTGGCAGCACCGGTCTTCAGGGATATTGTGGCCGATGCCTTGAAATATCTGGACGTGAAAGAGGGTGGGGGATGATTTTAAAAGACCTGATCAATCCTGCCGGCGGCTTGCGTATCCCGCCGGATTTTTGGGATCGTGAGATCACCGGGATATCCTGTGATTCCAGGACGGTGCGGGAGGGCAACCTTTTTGTGGCGCTGCCCGGGCCCAAGACTCGCGGGGATCTCTTTATAAAGGAAGCGATGAGCCGCGGGGCGAGCGTCATCGCACAGGACGCTGAAGCGGCGGGTGCCGCCCCGGATCCGGGTGTTTGTTTTCTTAAGGTGAAAGACATCCGGGCATTTTTTAAAAATGCGCTTTTGCGTTTTTATCAGGACCCTTCCGCCCGGGTCCGCGTCACGGGGATCACGGGAACCAACGGCAAGACCACGGTCACCTATCTTCTGGAATCGATCTTTGCCGCCGCCGGCAAGAACTGCGGGGTTATCGGAACGATCAATCATCGTCACGGCGGAAAGATTTTCGACGCCCGGAACACGACCCCGGGGATCGTCGATAATTACATTTTTTTGGCGGAGATGGCGCGGGAGGGCAGCACGCACTGCGCCATGGAGGTCTCATCGCACGCCCTGACTCAAGGGCGGGTGGACGGGATCGATTTTAAAACGGCGGTGTTCACCAATCTGACCAGCGATCATCTGGACTATCATCAAACCCGCGAAGAATATTTTCTGGCGAAATCGCTTTTGTTCACGGGACTGCGCCCGCAGAGCCGTGCGATCATCAACGCCGACGACGAGTATGGAGGACGTCTTGTGTCCATGACCAAGGCCGTCGTGCGCACCTACGGGATCAAAAATAAAAGCGACATCATGGCCGCCGGCCTGCGACTGGGTTTTTCCGGCTCGACGTTTCAACTCGTTTGTCCCGAGGGTAAGATTGAAATTCAAACGACGTTGATCGGTCCGCACAACATTTACAATATCCTTGCCGCGGCCGGCGTGGCATTGGCCGAGCAGATTCCTCTCGATAAAATCAGGGAGGGCGTTGAGCGTCTTCGTTTTGTCCCGGGGCGGCTGGAGCAGATTTGTTGCGGCCAGGATTTTTACGTCTTTGTGGATTACGCCCACACCGAGGACGCGCTTAAGAATGTCTTGAGCAGTCTTAAGGATGTCAGCGCAGCGCGGATCATCGCGGTGTTCGGCTGCGGCGGGGACCGCGACAAAACCAAACGTCCCCGGATGGGGGAGGTCGCCGGTGAGCTTGCGGATCTGGCGATTGTCACGACGGATAACCCGCGCAGTGAAGATCCGGACGAGATCATCGCCCAGATCGTGCGCGGCTTTAAGCGCGGCAATTATCAAGTCGTCGTCAACCGTCAGGAGGCCATCGCCGCCGCTTTGGATCTGGCCGGCCCGGGAGATGTGGTTCTGATCGCCGGGAAAGGTCATGAGGACTATCAGATTTTTCGGGACAAGACCATCGATTTTAACGAGCGGGATATTGTTCGTGAGGCGTTGCTTAGGCAGGCAGGCGTAAAGAGGGAATCATGAAGCGCGAAGTTCAAAAAAGTTTACGAGATACACTTCACGTGGTGCGCTTCACGGTCATAATAAAGCGTGACGTGAAACGATGAAATTTACAATCGCAGAGGTCGTTGCCGCAACGCGCGGCGTCCTGGTTCAGGGCTCGCTCTCCCGGACGATCAAAGGGGTCTCGACCAATTCGAAGACGGTCAAACGCGGCGAACTTTTTATAGCCATTCAGGGCAAGCGTTTCGACGCCCATGACTTTATCTCCGAGGTTGTTCAAAAGGGCGTCAAGGCGGTTGCCGTTTCGCGGGGAGATATGTCCTGTCCCGCAGGTATTGCCGTTATCCGGGTTGAGGACACAACCCGGGCGCTGGGGGATTTGGCGAGGGCTCACCGGAAAAAATTTTCTGTCCCCGTGATCGCCGTCACGGGCTCCGCCGGCAAGACGACGACCAAAGAAATGATCGCCGCGATCCTGCGGTCGCGATATCGGGTTCTCAAGAATGCCGGCACGGAAAACAATCAGTTCGGCGTTCCGTTAACGGTGTTGAAAATGAAACCGTCTCACGATGCGGTTGTCCTGGAGGTCGGGACCAATTCTCCGGGAGACATCGCGTGGCTCACGTCGATTGCCTGTCCGACGATCGCGGTTATGACGAATATCGGCGAATCGCATCTGGAGCTGTTGAAAACACCGGCCGACGTTTTTAAAGAAAAATTGAATCTGGTTAAAGGTCTTCCAAGGGAGGGGACTGTCGTCGTCAACGCCGATGACCCCTACCTGCGAAAAATCCGGGGACGGAGCAGCGGCCGGCGCTGCGTGACGTATGGCGTCAATCGTCCGGCTGATTTCAGGGCGGGCGGGATCACGATGGCGCATAACCGCCTTGAGTTTACCGTGAACGCCTCGCAAAAAATGACGCTGGCGGCGCCCGTGCCGGCGAATATCTGTAACGCCCTGGCCGCCGTCAGCTGCGGCCGGATTTTTAAAGTGAGCTGGCGGGATATCAAGAGGCGGTTGCGGCATTTTTCTTTTCAACCGGGACGGCAGGCTTTTAAAAAGGCCGGAGAGATATGGCTGATCGACGACACGTATAATGCCAATCCGGTTTCGTTCCGGGCGGCCTTGAAAACCCTTTCGCTTTTCAAAACAGAGGGGCGCAAAATCCTGGTGTGCGGTGATATGCTGGAGTTGGGCGATCAGTCTCAGCCGCTTCATGAAGAGGCAGGCGCCGCCGCGGCCCAAATCGGGCTGGATTGCGTGATCTCTTTTGGAAATTTTTCGCGATGGATCACAAAGACGGTTCGGGAAAGAAACCCGGCGGTGGCAGTCAGGCATTGCGCAACGCCTGATGAGGTCGAACGGGCATTGCGGACCTGTGTCCGTCCGTCGGATGTTGTCCTGGTGAAAGGATCCCGCGGGATGAAAATGGAGCGGTTCGTGGAGTTTCTTATAAATAACGACAGGAAGTCTTGTTAACTGTGAAGCGGAATTCGACGGCTTGTCAAAAATTTTCCGGTCACGCTTTAGCTCCCATTGTCTGACGAACCGCCGAAGGCGGTGAGGAGTTATGCGGGCTGGGATGTGAAATTTTATGACGCTTAAGCCGTCATGGAGCGAACAGTTAACAAGACTTCCGGAGATCGGCGATAACAGGGAAACCTTAGCCGGCTAGGCAATCAGGATGCTTTATTACCTTTCAGAACTCCGCTATCTCTTTTTCGGTTTTAATATTTTCAAGTACATCACCTTTCGGGCGATGATGGCGGCGTTGACGACGTTTTTGCTGTGCATGATTTTGGGCCCGATTTTTATCCGTTTGTTCAAAGAGCGTCAGATCCGCGAGCGGGCCGCCCGCGATGATTGTCCGTCGCTGGTGCCTTTTCAAACCGCGAAGGAAGGTGTTCCGACGATGGGAGGGGTTTTTATCATCGGGAGCATCGTGATCTCGGTTCTCCTGTGGTCGGACTTGTCCAACCCGTATATTCTGCTGACCCTGCTGGCGTGCGTGTATCTGGCGGTTTTAGGCGGCATCGATGATTATGTGAAATTGACACGCAGGTCCAGGAAGCGGGGCTTGAACGCCAAAACCAAATTGCTTTGGGAGATTTTTCTGGGTTGTTTTATCGGTTCGTATATTTATTTTAGGCCGGGCATGACCACTCAACTGGACATCCCGTTTTTGAAATGGATCGTCATTGACCTGGGACTTTTTTATATTCCTTTCATCGCGCTTGTGATCGTCGGGACAAGCAACGCGGTCAACCTGACCGACGGCATGGACGGGCTCGCCATCGGCTGCACCATGATTGTCAGCGCGACCCTGGCGGTGTTGTGTTACATCTCGGGGCATTTGAAATTCAGCGAATATTTGTTTCTTCCCTATATCCCGGGGGCGGGAGAGCTCACGGTGTTTTGCGCCGCGATCCTGGGCGCGAGTCTTGGGTTTCTCTGGTTCAACTGCCATCCGGCGACGATCTTTATGGGGGATGTCGGGTCGCTGGCCTTAGGGGGGAGTCTCGGGGCGATCGCGGTTTTTATCAAGAAAGAATTGTTGCTGGGCCTCCTGGGCGGCGTTTTTGTGATGGAGGCCTTGTCCGTCATCCTGCAGGTCATCTCCTTTAAGACCAGAAGAAAACGGATCTTTAAGATGTCGCCGCTGCACCACCATCTGCAACTGAGCGGGTGGCCCGAATCCAAGGTCATCATCCGGTTTTGGATCATGGGGATCATTCTGGCGCTGTTAACTCTTGCGACTTTGAAAATCAGATGATGACGCCGCCGCAATTTTCAGGGAAGACCATAACGGTCGTGGGCGCCGCGCGCAGCGGTCAGGCCGCCGCGCGGCTCATTGACCGGCTCAACGGCCGGGTCAAGATTTCAGAATCCGCCGGAGAGAACGTTGTGGATCCGGAGTTCCGGCGCTGGGCTCTTGACCGCGGGGTGGGATTTGAATTTAACGGTCATACCCGGGATTTTATTTCAAAGAGCGATCTCCTGGTTTTGAGCCCGGGAGTGAGGATCGACGCCGAACCGGTCCGCTGGGCCCGCGAGGCCGGTGTGCGCGTGTGGAGCGAGATTGAGCTGGGGTACCGCGTCTGCCGCCGGCCGATCATCGCCGTGACCGGGAGCAACGGCAAGACCACGGTCTCGACCTTGATCAAAATGGTCATCGACGCCTCCGGACGGAAGGCCTGCCTTTGCGGCAACGTCGGGGCCCCTTTTACGGAATATGCCGATGACGGGCAGTATGATTATTTTGTCGTTGAAATCAGTTCCTTTCAGCTTGAAACGATTGAGCGGTTCCAGCCTTATATCGCGGTTTTTCTGAATTTCAGCCAGAACCATCTGGACCGGCATAAGGATATTCAGGAATATT
>CAYHZK010000036.1:0-15917 GCA_964361085.1 uncultured Planctomycetales bacterium | reverse complement strand
GGGACAGCGATGAACTGGGAAAACTCGCCAGCGAGGTTGAGCAGGTCGCCTTGAATTTACGCGTTGCCCGCCGGGCGATGTCCGACGAGGCCTCCGAACGCATTAAAAAAGATGACATCTGGACAGAGCAAAAATTGCGGGATTTCATTCACGCGAAGCTTGGGGAAAACGCCCTCTTTGTCGTTTCCAACCGGGAGCCGTACATGCACGTTATGGACGAATCGCTGGGCAAGCCGAAGTGCATCCGCCAGGCCAGCGGCGTTGTCACCGCGATCAATCCGATCCTTTATGCGTGCGGCGGCGTTTGGGTTGCCCACGGCAGCGGCAACGCCGACTGGAAATTCACGAATTCAAAAAACAAGCTTGGTGTTCCTCCGGACGATAACCGTTACATCCTCAAACGTGTCTGGCTGAACAAGGAGGAAGAGGAGGGATATTATTACGGATTTTCTAACGAAGGGCTGTGGCCGCTGTGTCATATCACGTACACCAGGCCGATCTTTAAAGAGGCCGACTGGCAGATGTACAAAAAAGTCAATCAGAAGTTCGCCGACAGCGTCCTGGAGGAACTGCCGAAACAGAGCTCCCTGGTTTTTATTCAGGATTATCATTTCACTCTGCTGGGGAAAATGATAAAGGAAAAGCGACCCGATACCATTGTCGCGCTTTTCTGGCATATCCCGTGGCCCAATCATGAGGTTTTCTCCATCTGCCCGTATCAGCAGGAAATCTTAGACGGGATGCTGGCCTGCGATATCATCGGGTTTCATGTGCAGAACCACTGCAACAATTTTCTTGAAACCGCCAACCGGCTCCTCGAATGCCGGATTGACACCGAGCGATCGAGCGTCATCCGTCTCGGGAAGGAGACGTTCATAAAACCGTTTCCCATCAGCATCGACACCTATTTCAACGGCGACGCCGGAGACGACACGGCCGGGGACGTCGATAAAATCCGCGAGGAATATCAGCTGAAGGACAAGATGATCGCCGTTGGCGTTGAAAGGATCGATTACACAAAAGGGATCCTGGAAAGGATCCTGGCGATCGACAGGTTCCTGGAGAAGTATCCGCAATACAAAGATAAATTCATTTTCATCCAATTGGCCGCGCCCAGCCGCACGCACATCAAGCGCTATCATGATTTGACCGGGGAGATCGATGAACTGGTGGAAAAGACCAACTGGAAATACGCCACCGCGTCATGGAAGCCGATCCTCTATCTGAAGCGGTATTTCTCCGCCGATGAGATCAAGCCGTATTATGCCCTGGCTGATTTGTGCATTGTCAGTTCTCTGCACGACGGGATGAATCTGGTGGCGAAAGAATACGTGGCCGCCAAGAGTGACTTGAACGGAAGCCTGATTTTGAGCCGCTTTACGGGCGCCGCGCGGGAATTGACGGACGCGGTACTCATCAATCCGTATTCGATTGAAGATTTCGCGGACAACATCAAATTCGCCATCGAAATCCCGCCGGATGAAAAAAAACGGCGCATGCGAAATATGCGCAAAAGTATTCAGGAAAACAATATTTACCGCTGGGCCGGAACGATCGTCAGCGAATTAACGTCCCTGCGGAAAGAAGAATTGTCCGCGTCCGCGCGAAACAAGGGTTAATATAAAAATGCGTTAAACCAGAAGGGGGGGATATTTCAAGAAACCATATCGGGGCGTGCCTGGTATGGTTTTACTTTTGGGCGCCTTTGAGTTCGGCGACGAGGTTTTGGACCGTTTGCTTGGCGTCGCCGAATAACATGCGGGTGTTGTCGTAGTAAAACAGTTCGTTTTCGATGCCGGCAAAGCCGGTGGCCATAGAACGTTTGAGGACGAAGACGGTCTTGGCTTTATCGGCGTTGATGATGGGCATGCCGTAGATGGGGCTGGATTTGTCGTGACGGGCCGCGGGGTTGACGACGTCGTTGGCGCCGATCACAATCTCGACATCGACGGTTTCCATGACGGCGTTGACCGCGTCCATTTCAAACAATTGATCATAAGAAACATTGGCCTCGGCTAAAAGGACATTCATGTGTCCCGGCATCCGGCCGGCCACAGGGTGAATGCCGTAACGGACCTCCGCGCCATTTTTTTCCAGAAGTTCTCCTAACTCTCGCACCGCGTGTTGCGCCTGAGCCACCGCCAGTCCGTATCCGGGGATAATCACGACCGACCGCGCCGCTTCCAGAATGAAATACGCGTCCGGGACGCTCATGGCCTTGACCTCGCCTTTCATGCCGTCGCCGCTGCTTTTTTGGGGAGCCGCGGCGCCGAACCCGCTGAAAAGGACATTGGCCAGGGAACGGTTCATGGCCTTGCACATGATCTGTGTCAGGATGATCCCGCTGGCGCCTACGAGAGTTCCTGTGACGACCAGCATATTATTTTTAAGAAGAAAACCCGTAGCGCAGGCCGCCAGCCCCGAATAACTGTTTAAAAGGGAAATGACAACCGGCATATCCGCGCCTCCGATGGGGATGACCACAAGAACGCCCAGCGCCAGCGAAAATAAAACCAGCGCTAAAAATACCGGATAATTTTCCGCCGGGCTCATCGAAAAAATGACGCCGCCGGCAAGAGTGATGAGAAGAATGAGGGAATTGACGATCTGCTGCCCGTGATAAAGGATGGGTTTCCCGGAAATTTTTTCGCTCAATTTGGCCCAGGCGATGACACTGCCCGTGAATGTGATGCCGCCGATGAGGACAGAAAAGAATGTCGTAATAGCCGTAAAGAGGACGGCATGGGGGTGAAAGTGATATTCCGCCCATCCCACAAGCAAACTGGCCAGGCCGCCGGACCCGTTAAGCAAGGCGACCATCTCCGGCATGGCGGTCATGGCTACGGTCTGCGCGGCAAAGATCCCGACACCTGTTCCAATCACGGCCCCAAGAAGTATCCACTGGAAGGCGAGGCCCTTGGTCAAAAGGGTCGCGACAACAGCCAAAAACATCCCCACCGCCGAGATGATGTTCCCTTTGCGGGCGTGGCTTGGCGAGCTTAACATCTTCAACCCAATGATAAAGAAAATCGCGGCAATGATATAGATAAGATTGATCAGAATATCGAGGTTCACGCCTGTCTCACTTTTTTTTGATTTCGGTTTCTTTCTTTTTGAACATGGCGAGCATGCGGTCCGTCACAAGGTAGCCGCCCACGACATTGATCATGGCCAGGGCCACGGCCGCGGTTCCCAAAATCACGCACAGGGGATTGCTGCCTTCCGTTCCCGCCGCGAGCAGCGCTCCTACGACGGTGATCCCGGAGATCGCGTTCGAACCGGACATGAGGGGAGTGTGCAGGGTCGACGGAACTTTGGCAATGAGCTCAAACCCCAAGAAAATCGCAAGGACAAACACAAAAACTAGATTGATAAGGGTCATGGCATCCATATTACGCCTTGCCTTTCAGTAATTCTTTGATCTGCGGATTAAAAATGTCCCCGCCATGCGTGATAAGGCAGGATTTGATGATATCATCGTCGGTTTTCAACTGAAAACCTTTTTCTTTATCCCAATAGGATTCTAAAAGATTGACGAGATTGCTCGAATACACCTGGCTGGCGTGGACTGCGACACGGCTGGGGAGGTTGCCAAAGCCGAGAATACGCACACCGTTGACGTTAATTTCCTGATTGAGGTGCGATCCTTCGACGTTGCCGCCGGTTTCAACCGCCATATCGACGATGATGCTCCCGGGTTTCATCTGTGCCACCATATCTTTCGTGATGACAATCGGCGCCTTGCGGCCGAACAGCTGGGCGGTCGTGATAACAATATCGGATTGGGCGCAAACCTTGGCCATGCCCTGGCGTTGTTTTTCGAGCTGCTCGGGGGTGAGGGCCTTGGCGTAACCGTCTTTGGTCTGGCCTGTTTCGCCCAAGTCGATTTCAATAAACTTTGCTCCCAGGGACTGCACCTGCTCTTTGACGACCGGCCGGGTATCAAAGGCTTCAACACGGGCACCCAGGCGTTTGGCGGTGGCGATGGCCTGGAGTCCCGCGACCCCCGCTCCTATGATAAAAACGCGCGACGGCGAGATTGTCCCGGCGGGCGTCATCATCAAGGGAAAAATTTTCGTGCTTCGTTCGGCGGCCATGATGACGGCGGCGTAACCCGCGAGGTTCGCCTGAGAACTTAAGGCGTCCATTTTCTGGGCGAGGGTTGTGCGGGGGATCATTTCCATGCTGATCGCGCTGACACCCTGAGCGGCAAAGGCGCGGATCAGCTCATGTTCGTTGAAAGGGTCCAGAAAACTGATATGGATCGAGCCGCTTTTTAAAGTTTTGATGTCATCGATACCGGGTTTTTGGACGCGCAGGAGGATATCGCTGGATGATAAAACCGCGCGGCGATCGGTGACCTGAGCGCCGGCTTTCGAATAATCAGCATCGGTCGCGTCGATTGTGCCGCCCAGTCCTTGCTCAATAAAAATTTTTGCCCCTTTTTTCACCAGCCGATCGACTGACGGGGGGATGAGGGGGACGCGTTTTTCGCCGGGATGAAGTTCTCGGGGGACACCGATTTGCATATTCAGCTCCATGAATGTAACGTCAATAAAGTTACAGGCAGAATATCAAACCGTCTCTCAAAGTCAAGCAGTAAATCGGAAAAATAACGGCCTTGACACGCTTGAATGCGTGTGTATAGTACAGAAAAACATCAACCCTGAAAATTTGAAGGAGCCGTTATGAACAGCGAAGCGGGAAATCAACAGCGGCCTTTTCGGGTCGCGATCGTCGGCAGCGGGCCGAGCGGTTTTTACGCGGCCGAACCTTTGTTGACGGCAAGTCTTAATGTTGAGGTGGATATGTATGACCGCCTGCCCACACCGTTTGGGCTGGTGCGCTACGGTGTGGCCCCGGATCATCCCAAGATCAAAAATGTGATCAAGGTTTACGAGAAAACGGCGGCGGATCCGAAGTTCGCGTTTTTTGGGAACGTCGCGGTGGGGCGGGACATCAGCGTCGGAGAATTGAGGCGATTTTATGACGCCGTGATTTTTGCCTGCGGGGCGGAGACCGACCGCCATTTGAATATCCCCAATGAAAATTTTAAAGGGAGTCACACGGCGACGGAATTTGTCGGGTGGTACAACGGTCATCCGGATTACCAGGGCCGGTCATTTGATCTTTCGCATCCGGTCGCGGTTGTCATCGGCCTGGGCAATGTGGCGATGGACGTCGCGAGGGTGTTGTGCAAAACTGTCGATGAGCTTAAAAACACGGATATCACGCGGCACGCGCTTGAGGTTTTGGCGGAAAGCAACGTCCGGGAAGTCCATGTCGTCGGCCGCCGGGGCCCGGCGCAGGCCGCCTTTACGCCGGTTGAAATCCGCGAATTCGGAGAATTGCACGATTGCGACCCTGTTCTGGATCCTGCGGAGTTGAATCTTAATCCGGCGAGCCAGGCGGAATTGGATGACCCGCAGGCCCCGGTGCGCCGCAAAAATTTTGAGATTCTGCAAAAATACGCGGCTTGGCCTTCGTCCGCCAAACGCAAAAAATTTGTTTTGCATTTTCTAAAGAGCCCGGTTGGGATCAAAGGCGGCGGCCGCGTCGAAAAACTTGTTTTGGAAAAAAATGAACTGACCGGCGAGCCGGGCCGCCAAAACGCGCGGGGAACGGGGCAGTTTGAAGAATTGGACTGCGGACTTATCTTCCGCAGCGTCGGGTATCAGGGGCTCCCGATTGACGACCTTCCGTTTGACGCGAAAAAAGGTGTCTTCCCGAATCAGGGAGGGAGGCTCACCCGTGACGGGGAAACTGTCCCCGGGCTTTACGCGACAGGATGGATCAAGCGCGGCCCTTCCGGCGTGATCGGGACCAACAAACCAGACAGCCAGGAAACGGTGACAAACCTTCTGGCGGATCTTCCAAAACTTACGCCTTGCGAACAACCCGTCCGGGCCGATGTGATGGAATTCTTAAGTCGGAAAGAGATCCGGTTTATCCGGTTCGAGGATTGGAAAAAGATCGACGCGGCAGAGATCAAACGCGGGGAGCCGCTGGGGAAACCGCGGGAGAAATTCATCCGTGTCGCTGAAATGATGGCGTGCCTTGACACGCGTGAAGCGGGGCACGTGAAGCGTGAAGCGTGAAATGCAGAAAAATTATTGTGCTGATCTCGATTTTAAATGCTTCCCGACTTTATTCCAGGACGCAGTCGGTGTTGAATGGTTTTTCCATGAGAGCGGTGGTGGCGGGGTTTTCTTTAAGGTGTGCGATGATGGCGTCCGCGCCGATCCGTCGGTGAAAGTCGCCGACGCCTTCGCCGGCTTTGGCGTGGGTTTTATGAAATTTGAAAAGCGCGTCGATCACGACAGGGACCTGGTCCCGGGGGACGGAGCGAAGATACATCTGCTCGCCGCCGGAGGCGATCAGGGGTTTTCCCTGAAAACGGGCGGACTCATCGCCGAACAGTTTGAATTGATAACGATCCATGCCGCTGCCGACTAAACCAATGGTCTTTGTCGCCGGGCGGAAGCACTGACGTTCGCAGCCGGTGATCCCGATCGATTCCGCCATGTCGCCCCAGCCTAAATTCTCCAGTTCATCGATCAAAAACGGCTCGAATTTTTCGGAGTCGGTGTAGGTGAGCCTGCATGTGTCACGCCCCACGCAGGCGCCGGAATTGAGGCGGAGTGTGGAATAGACCTTGCCGTCTCTCTGACCGTAGCCGTATGTTTTGAGTTCATCCTCGAAAGCGTTTTTCGCGCTCGCCGGAAGATTGGTGAATAACAAATCCTGATTCGGCGTGATCATGAGGTCGACGGGATATTGATTGACGATTTCGCGGATCATGGTTTTGAGTCGTCCGTTGGGGCTCTGATCCGTGAGGCGGCCGTTTTCGATGAAGGCGCCGTAGGTCAAAAGGCCGTTGGCCTGCGCGTGCCAGCCGAAATGGAGGTGGCGCCGGCCGTAGTCATGATGAGGGTCGGGTTGCCCGAGAGGGAATCCGACTTTTTGACTCACCTGCTCGCGGTACCACGCAATCCCCATTTTCTTGACGACATATTTGATCCTGGCCCAGAAACGGTTTTGGCGGTCGCCCCATTCCTGATGAACCTGGACGACGGCGTCCATGGTTTTCAAAAGTTGGTTTTCGGTCACAATCGCCAGGGGTTGTCCTAAGGCCGCCATCGCGAGCTTGGCGTTCCGTTCGCCCTGTCCGCCGCCGATGTAAATCTGAAATTTTCCGACCGTCCCGTTTTCAACAATCGGCGCCACGGCCATGTCGTTCGTCAACATCTCGACGCAGTTGTCAGGAATCAATTTTCCCGTCGAAGGATCACGATGAACCGCCGAAACGGCGATTTTGAATTTACGGTTTAAAAGGCCGGGCCCGTAGGCGAAGGAGTCTTCCGGTCTGCGAATGTATTTCGGATCGATGGCGAAGATTTCAATATAGGGGTCAAGCGGCAGCTGGAAATAATCCGCGACCTTGCGCGCCAATTGATTTGCGTCGAAGATATCCGAGCCACGCGAAAGGGGGCAGCCCATGACATTGCGGGTGTTGTCCCCGCAGCCGTTGAGGCTGTTGAGTCCCTTTTCCGCCAGAGATTTCACGATCGGGAGGACGCCGGGTTTTTTGACCCAGTGAAACTGGACGTTCTGGCGGTTGGTCAAGCGGATCGACGTGTGTCCTTCGGGATCAACGCTGTATTTTTCCGAAAGTTCATCGAAAAGATTCCACTGCTCCCGGCTGATCGGGCCGCCGCCGGGAACGCTGATCCGGATCATGTATATCCAGTCTTTTTCCTCGCCGGTCACGGCGCGGTTGAATTCAAGATAAACTCCGTGCGACTTGGCCAGCTGCTCGGCCTCCCAGGAGAGGTCGGGTTTCGCAAAGTCACGAAATTCCGCGGCCAGAGTCCCGCGGATGCCGTTGGACTTGAGTTTATTCAATTCCTCGGGGCAGAAGGCCTCTGGGGGCGTTTTGAAGTTCGGCGTGAATGGTTTTTTCATAAAGTGAGTTTTCATTATAGCCAAAGACGTTGAGATGTCAACTGGCAATTCCCGCGCGGATGTCGTCGGCGCGCATTTAAACCTTGTCAACGGAGAAGCAAAAGAATAAACTAAAGTCAAAGACAGATCGTGAATTACGAGATACGCAATAAGGATACATCACATGATTCAAAAACGATCCCAGTATGTCGGCCGATTCTGGCGTAAAATGCCGGACGGGAAAATTTTGTGCAACCTCTGCCCCCGCCATTGCATTCTTGGCGATGGGCAGCGGGGGTTTTGTTTTGTCCGCCAGAACATCGGGGGCGAAATGGTTTTAACGACATACGGCCGCAGCAGCGGATTTTGCATCGACCCCATCGAAAAAAAACCGCTCAACCATTTTTATCCCGGCACGAGCGTCCTGTCCTTCGGCACCGCCGGCTGCAATCTGGGCTGCAAGTTTTGCCAGAACTGGGATATCAGCAAGTCGAAAGAATTTGACCGCCTGACCGATCTGGCGACCCCGCAGGCCATCGCCCGGGCCGCGCGGGAGACGGGGTGCCGCAGCGTCGCCTTCACTTATAACGACCCTGTCATCTTTGCCGAGTACGCCATGGACGCGGCCGATGCCTGCCATGCCCTGGGAATCAAAACCGTTGCCGTGACCGCCGGGTATATGACACCGGAAGCCTGTCTGGAGTTTTATCAGCACATGGACGCGGCGAACGTGGACTTGAAGGCGTTCACGGAACGGTTTTATGAAAAGGTGACGCTGGGCGCGCTGCAGCCGGTTTTGGACACCCTGGTTTATCTGAAAAAAGAAACGCATGTCTGGCTTGAAATCACCAATCTCCTCATCCCCGGCGAAAATGACTCGGAAGAAGAGTGCCACGCCATGACCGAATGGATCCGGGATAACCTGGGGGCTGACGTGCCGCTGCACTTCACCGCCTTTCATCCGGACTTCAGGATGCTGGACCATCCCTCAACGCCGCCCCAAACCCTCAAACGCGCCCGGGAGATTGCGCTGTCCAAGGGGCTGCGTTATGTGTACACCGGAAACATCCACGACGTGAAAGGGCAAAGCACCTATTGCCACAACTGCGGACAACTTTTGATTGAGCGCGACTGGTATAACATCGGGTCCTGGCATTTGAAAAGCAACAACCAGTGCCGCAACTGCGGCGCCGTTTGCGCCGGACACTTCGCAAATTCCCCGGGAGACTGGGGCGCGAAACGCCTGCCCATCAAAATTCTCGATTTTTCGGATGACAATGAGATCCCGCTGGAGTCATAATTGCGACACGGGGAGCCGTGGATGACAGACCTTGATCAACGCCAGAAAATTTTTATTGGGTTTATTTTTTTGTGTTTATTCCTGATTGTCGTTCTGGACAAACAGATCGCCGATCACCTCAAAAGTCCCCAACCGTCCACCGTCCCGACCGACGCGACGACTGTCGGTGACGAAGCTCGCCCAAACCATCCCTCGTCGGTCGCCCTGCGCATTGAACGCAAGGCTCCGGGCGCGGATTTTACAGAAAGCATGATCCTCGTCAATCAAGAAAAAGTGGCTCAGTTCACGGCGAAAGATGATCAGGTTTTCGATTCGGATGGCGAAATCCCTGACGGGAAAATCAGATTTGTCAACGAGGAAGAAAACACCTATGGTTTCGAGCATTACCAGGACGGGCAGCGGGAAGGGAACTATGTCGAATATTACAATACAGGGCGTCTTAAAACAGAGGCCGAGTATCATCGGGGGCAGCTGCTTCAGCTCAAAAATTACTCTTATGACGGTGATCTGCGCCTGGAGGCCGATTATAAAGCGACTTACTGGCTTTCCAAGATGCTCCCTTCCTCCAGGAATAAATATCTGGGCATGGGCAAGCTTTACCGGCCTGACGGCTCCTTGAAATATGAGTGGTCTTTTGTCGATGATTCGGATCGGAATTTTACAAAAACCTATAATGGGAACGGGGAGGTGGCGGGAATTGATTATTACAATGAGCAAGGGGAGCTGGTCGATCATTGGGAACCCCCGCCAACACAGACCAACAAAAGTTTGCCATTGCGGTAGGTTATAACATATACTTAGGTCAGTGATTTTAAGAAGTCGATTGTGACGAAAAGGCAAACCGTTCGAAAGAACGGGACTCCCATCAGTATCGTGGGACACAGATCAGAGTGAGTTGATGATCTGTGGCAAAGCCAGAGGTCCTTAATACGGGATGGCTCAGCTGCCGAATCAAAAAAAGCGTGAGCCTATTCCTGATATATTTATTTTAGGAATAGGCTTTTTTTATAATCTTGATATTGCACTGGAGTTCAAAAATGACAAGCAGGAGCAGATCGCGCATCACATCCGAGTCCGGCGGAACTCTCATCGAGGTGCTGATCGCGGTGTTTATCCTGTCGGTTGTCATGGTGGGAATCGTCGGACTGTTCGTCCAGGGTGATATTTTTGTGACGCAAATCAAAGAGCATTCGATTGTTAATAGTATTTTAAATGAACGGATGGAGGAAATCCGGGGGATGGCCTACAGTTCCATCACAGGGCTCAGTTCCTCGTTTTCCGGGACAGGGTTCAACCAGCTGCATAGTGCAAGCGGAATCGCAACGGTTGATGATCCGTTCGGCGACACAAACATCCGGCGGGTCACGTTAACGGTCAGCTGGACATCCCCGCAAGGAAAATCCATGACGAAAAGCCTTGGCGCTTATTTCACCAACACCGGAGTCAACCGGCAGTAGGAGACAATATGCGATATAAAAATAATGCCTTGGGGTTTACGCTTGTCGAAACAATGTTCGCCTCGGTGGTTGGGGTCATGATCCTGGGGATGGTGATGATCCTTTATGTTGGGGTGAATAACAGTATGGCCAGGGGTGTTGCCTTAGCCGAGATCAATTCGGACGTCCGCTTGGCCATGGACCGCATTGTCCGGGATGTGCGCTGGTCAACGCAACTGGAAACAACCCGGCTCATTGACGGGACACTCTATGTGACAGGGGATAATGTGCTCATTCTTAAAATTCCGGCCATTGACACCGGCGGCGATACCATTGCGAATACGTACGATTATGTTGTCTATACCCCGGACGCCTCTGATCCGGAACGATTAAGAAAGATCGTTGATCCCGATGCAGCGAGCAGCCGGGTCAGCTCCGATCAAGTGATTGCCAAAAATATCAATTCCTTTTCCTTAAGCTCGTCGGGGACGGCGTTATCCAATGTGCCCCTGTTGAGCACGGTCACGGCTGTGGAGATCGCGGTTTCGGCGGACAAGACACTGCTCCAGGGGAATACGATCATCGAATCGCTCGAGTCTGAGGCCGCGATTCGCAACAATTGATGGCACAAGAAATCGGGAAGGGTGTATGAAAAAAATCTGTTGCCGCGCAAGAATCAAAAACGAGCAGGGCAGCGTGCTTGTTTTGTCGACCCTGATGGCCGCCCTGTTTGTGACGTTCAGCACCGGTTATTTGAACCTGCTGACGGTTGAAGCCAAAAATACCGACAAGACGCACCGGTCGAACGTCGCGCTGCATCTGGCGGAGTCCGGTGTGGAGGAGGCCATCTGGGAGATCAAATATAACGGCGGGACTTTCGCGTCCGGGGACGGCTGGTCAGGGAGCAACCCCGCAGCCAAAACGGCGTCGTTAACGACAACGTCGGGAGAAAATCTCGGATCCTATACCGTCACCGTGACGGATCCTTCAGGAACAACTCCTGTTATTGAAAGTGTGGGTTCCGCGCTCTATCAGACTTCCACCTTTGCGGAGTCCAGAACTGTCAAGGTGACCCTGGATGTCGAGGCTTCCGACGCCTATACTAGGGCCGCGTTCGCTGAGGACAGTATTGAAATGGATTCCAACGCCTGCACGGACAGTTTCGACTCCCGCGATGGGCCTTATGATCTCAACACGAATCGGAGCATCGATGGAGACGTTGGAATCAATTCAATGGAAGATGACCATATCGAGTTGGGCAGCAACGTCACCGTTGCGGGAGATATCCAGGTCGGCGTCGGCGGAGACCCCGATGATGTGATCGAGACAGACAGCAATGTCGATATCACAGGGACCCAGACGGCCTTGACCAGCGCTGAAACCATCGAGCCGGTCCCGGCGCCGACCGGGTTAACGAATCGGGGCAGTCTTAGTTATAATGATAATGACAACCACACGATTTCGTTATCCGGCCAATACACGAATTTTGCCATTGACGGGAATTCGAGCGTCACCATCAGCGGCGACACGACAATCTATGTGACCGGGGCGTTCACGATGGACAGCAATTCCGACCTCTATATCGCCTCCGGAGCTAATGTGAAAATATACGTCGGAGGCTCGATCCTTCTTGACAGCAACGCCACGATCAACAATCTCACCCAGGATCCTTCAAAGCTGCAGATTTACGGGACCGATGATCTTGTTGATGACGGCAGCGACCCGGGCATCCGGTTCAATTCCAACACGGATATCTATGCCACGATTCACGCGAAAAACAGCACGATCTCGTTAGACAGCAATGCCGAAATCTTCGGCGCTGTCATTGCGGATAAAATCAGTTTGGATTCCAATACCTGCATTCACTACGATGTGGCCCTCGGGGCTTCGGGCTCGTCCGGGTCAACGGCAACCGTAGCCGGCTGGCAAGAAAAATAGCTGGAAATTCGCAATTTTTCGAGTGACAATACGCATTGTCTATAGAATAATCATGCCCGGGCTGTGTGAAATGTTCACCAGGTGCGGCAGGGAAAAATAACGGAGGATCGGGTTATGAAAAGATCGGGTTTTGTTGTGGCAGCGGCACTGTTATCGATTTTTATGTTGATTGCGACAAGGACGGGTCACGCGGAAGGACCTTTGCGGGGGGTGGCCTTGATTAAAGGGACAGCGCCGGATTCTCCGATCAGGGGGATTGTGAAATTTACCGAAATCGCGGGCGGGTTAAAAATTGAAGCGGATATCTCCGGTGTTCCCAATCCCGGCGATCACGGGTTTCATATCCATGATCTCGGAAGTTGCGACGATATGGGCAAGGCCGCGGGCGGTCATTTTAATCCTAAAAGCGTTCCGCACGGACTTTTGGCGAAAGACGGCCATGACCATGCTCACGCCGGGGATATGGGAAATATCACCGTCGACCAAGACGGGCATGCCGTCCTTGACATGGTCCTGCCGGGTTTGAGTTTGAGCGGAGGAATGTATAACGTGGCCGGCCGTTCGGTCATTGTGCATGAAAAGCTCGATGACTTCAGTCAGCCGACCGGGAATGCCGGAGGACGCATCGGCTGCGGGCTGATCATCCCCCTCACCGGTGAAGAATCCCCTGAACAATAATTTTCGCCGCGCGTATATGAAATCCGAATCATTCTTTTCTCCGGCTCACGCCATTTTGCTCGTCATCGATGTCCAGGGGAAACTGGCCGAGGTCGTCCATGACCATGAAAACGTGCGGCGCCGGATTGAAACGCTCGTCACGGCCTGCCAAATCTTGAGCGTCCCCATTGTTCACACGGAACAGGCCCCGCAAAAAATCGGCAGGACGATTCCGTCCATTGCCGGCCTGCTGGGCGGCATCGAACCGGTCGAAAAATTGAGTTTCAGCTGTTGCGGCAGCCCGGCGTTTGTGCAAAAGCTTGAATCATCGGAGCGCAAACAAATCCTGGTCGCCGGGATTGAGTCCCATATCTGCGTTTATCAGACCGTAATCGATCTTCTCCGTGCGGGTTATCAGGTGCAGGTCGTCGCGGATGCGGTCTCGTCAAGGACGATGGAAAACAAGGCGATCAGTCTGGACAGGATGAAAATTTCAGGGGCGGGGATAACGGCAACCGAAATGATGATTTGCGAATTGTTAAAGGGCGCGGAACACGAAAAATTCCGGGACGTCATGAAATTGATCAAATAAAGGAGAGCGCGATGGCTAGGAAAAAAAATACGGCGGGTCATAAGAAAACGAATGTTCAAGTCGATGCCCTCCTTAAAGAAAACCGTATTTTCCCCCCGTCCAAGGAGTTCATCAAGCAGGCGAACGTTCGGGACAAAAAATGGTATGCCTCAGCCCAAAAGAACCCGCAGGCCTTCTGGGCCCGGCAGGCCACGGCGCTCGACTGGTTTAAACCCTGGAAGAAAATTCTGGACTGGAAACCGCCGTTCGCCAAATGGTTTGTCGGCGGGGAACTCAATGCCTGTTACAACTGCGTTGACCGGCATGTTCAGACGGCCAATCGCAACAAAGCCGCCCTCATCTGGGAAGGCGAACCCGGGGATCAGCGGACGTTGACCTATTATGACCTTTACCGGGAAGTCAATAAATTCGCCAGCGCCCTCAAGGCCCTCGGCGTTAACAAAGGAGACCGCGTCGCCATTTATCTTCCCATGATCCCGGAAGCCGTCATCAGCATGCTCGCCTGCGCGCGGATCGGAGCGGTGCATACGGTTGTTTTCGGAGGGTTCAGTGCGGAGGCCCTTCGGGACCGCATCAATGATGCGAGCGCCAAATTGCTGATCACAGCCGATGGGGGGTACCGGCGGGGGGCGATTGTCCCTCTTAAAATCGCGGCGGATGACGCCGTCAAGAGCTGCCCCTCGATTGAAAATGTCATCGTTGTTCAGCGCACAAAAACCAGCGTTAACATGCAGGACGGCCGCGATCATTGGTACCACGACCTCATGAAAACGGCCGGCAGTTTTTGCGAGCCGGAGGCGATGGAGTCGGAAGACCTGCTTTTTATCCTGTATACATCCGGGACAACCGGAAAACCCAAAGGCATCATCCATTCCACCGGCGGGTACATGACCGGCGTGACGTATACGACAAAATATGTCTTTGACCTGAAACCGTCCGATGTGTTTTGGTGCACGGCCGACGTCGGCTGGGTGACCGGCCACAGTTATATCACCTACGGCCCGCTGTCGAACGCGGCGACCGTTGTTATTTACGAAGGCTCGCCGGACTGGCCGCAGCGCGACCGTTTCTGGCGCATCATCGAAAAATACGGTGTGACGATTTTTTACACAGCGCCGACCGCGATCCGCGCCTTTATGAAATGGGGGACGGAGTGGCCGAATAATTGCGATCTATCCAGTTTGCGCCTGTTGGGGAGTGTCGGGGAACCCATCAATCCCGAGGCTTGGATTTGGTATCACAAAATCATTGGCCGCGAACGGTGTCCCGTTGTGGACACGTGGTGGCAGACGGAGACGGGGTGCATTCTGATTTCGCCGCTTCCCGGCGTCACGCGCCTGAAACCGGCCTCGGCGACAATCCCGCTGCCAGGGATTGAGGCCAAGGTGTTGACGGAGAGCGGGCAGGAGGTCAACGTGGGCGGCGGTTATCTGGCCCTGACGAAGCCGTGGCCGTCGATGCTGCGCGGGATTTTCGGCGATCCGGAGCGTTACAAGAAAACATACTGGGGGCGATGGGACGGAAAATATTATTTTGCCGGCGACGGAGCCAAAAAGGATGAGGACGGATATTATTGGCTTTTGGGACGGGTGGACGACATCATGCTCGTGGCCGGACATAACATCTCGACGATGGAGGTCGAGAGCGCCCTTGTCGATAATTCCCGCGTCGCCGAGGCCGCGGTCGTCGGAATTACCGATGAAATCAAGGGACAGGCCATCGCGGGGTTCGTCACCCTCAAGGAGGGGAATGCGCCCGGCAAGGATGTCGAAGACATTTTAAAAGAACACGTCGTCAAGAAAATCGGCGCCATCGCCCGCCCGAGCAAGATCATTTTTACCCATGATCTCCCTAAGACGCGCAGCGGAAAAATCATGCGCCGGCTTCTGCGCGACGTGGCGGAAGGCCGGGCCTTGGGCGACGTGACCACACTGGCGGACGCGGGGGTGGTGGAGAGTTTAAAACAAAAATACGAGGCGAATGAGCCGGGGTAGGGATTATAGACGGCGGGGCCTGTCTGCCGGGGCATTTTGCCCGTGCTCGGCGGCAC
>CAYHZK010000035.1:0-16154 GCA_964361085.1 uncultured Planctomycetales bacterium | reverse complement strand
TGTTCGATTTTTTTATCATGCCTGATTTCGGGAGCGGCGCCTCGACCCTGGTCGATGCCTATGGTGAGTTCAAACTTGCGCCGGCTTTTAAAATCCGCGGTGGTAAGTTCAAGTCGCCCATGGGGCTGGAGCGCCTGCAGGCGGACCCGGTCACTAACTTTATTGAGGTGGGACTCCCGTCCAATCTGGTCCCGATCCGGGACGTCGGTTTTCAGTTGTCCGGTGATGTCCTCGGCGATTCGGTGAATTATGCTGTCGGTGTTTTTAACGGTGCCGCGGATCTGGCCACCATCACGTCCCAGGACGCAGATAACAACAGTGATAAAGATGTGGTTGCCCGGGTCTTTGCGCATGTGTTCAAAAATCATGGCCCGGAGGTTTTGAAAGGATTAGGGGTCGGTGTGGCGGGGTCTTACGGCCACAGGGAAGGGGCGACAACACCGTCGTATAAATCGGCTGGCCAGGCCACAATTTTCAGTTACACGTCGACCACGGCCGACGGCCCGCATGTGAGGGTCACTCCGCAGGCGTATTTTTATAAAGGGCCGCTGGGGGTGATCACAGAGTATGTCGTTTCGCAGCAGAAGGTCAGCCGGGTCAGCGGCAGCACGATTGTCCGCGATACCGTTGCGAATGATGCCTGGCAGGTGACGGGGAATTATATCCTGACCGGGGAGACGTCTTCTTACAAAGGATTCACACCGAGCACAAAATTCGACCTGTCGCAGGGGACATGGGGCGCTTTTGAAGTTGTGGGCCGGTACGGGCAATTGGATATCGACGATAAGATTTTCAACAGGGGCTACGCGAGTTTGAATACGGCCGTCACTCAAGCGGACGAGTGGGGATTAGGTCTCAACTGGTATCCGCACAAGGCTGTCCGGCTCTCTCTGGATTTTGTGCAGACCCAGTTTGAACGCGGGGCTGTCGGGGGCGACCGCAAAACGGAAAATGCCATTCTCAGCCGGTTCCAGTTGGTTTATTAACATCCTGATGGCCAGGTTGGAATTTAGAGATGAAAGGCCAAAACTTTTTTGCGGGAATCCTGACGGTGCTTGTCGTGCTGCCTTTCACGGCAGGCCCCGCGTGGCCGAAGTCTGTGACGTTGTTGAACGTCTCGTATGATCCGACCCGCAAATTGTACGCGGATTACAACCGGGCTTTTGCCGAATATTGGAAAGAAAAAACCGGCGAGGATGTTGTCATCCATCAATCCCACGGCGGCAGCGGCAAGCAGGCCCGCGCGGTCATCGACGGGCTGGAAGCGGATGTGGTAACGCTGGCGTTAGCTTACGACATCGATGTGATCGCCGAAAAGTCCGGCCTGTTGCCTCAAGATTGGCAAACCCGTCTGCCGGATAACAGCTCTCCGTATACGTCGACGATCGTCTTTTTAGTGCGTAAAGGCAATCCTAAAAATATTAAGGATTGGGATGATTTGATTAAACCGGGAGTCGTCGTGATCACGCCTAACCCCAAGACGTCCGGCGGGGCCCGATGGAATTATCTGGCGGCCTGGGGCTACGCGCTTTGGGCCGACATCGATAATCCCGAAGCCCATGCCCGCGAATTTGTGACAAAGCTTTACAAGAATGTCCCCGTCTTGGATGCCGGCGCGCGCGGTTCCGTCCTGACCTTTGTCCAGCGCGGGATCGGCGATGTGCTCGTGACCTGGGAAAATGAGGCCTACCTGGCGGTCAATGATTTCGGGCAGGATCAATTTGAGATCGTGATCCCGTCGGCCAGTATTCTCGCGGAACCCCCGGTTGCGGTCATTGACCGCAATGTTGACCGGCGCGGCACACGCCGGGTCGCGGAAGAATATCTGAAATTTTTTTACGCCGATGAAGCGCAGGAGATCGCGGCGAAGCATTTTTACCGTCCGCGCTCAGAACATGTCGCCCGCAAGTATGCCCATCAATTCCCTCATATCCGGCTTTTTACGGTCGAGAACGTTTTCGGCGGCTGGCAAAAAGCTCACAAAATCCACTTTGCCGATAAGGGCATGTTTGATCAGATTTACGGGAATTGATTCCGGATATCGCTTTTGCCGCCGGGCGGGCCCTGGTTGCCGACAGGCAGGCTGCCCCGAAAGTCCGACTGATGATTAAAATTTTAAAACAGAAACCCGTCCTCCCGGGCTTTCATCTCTCGTTAGGGTATACGGTATTTTATCTGGGGCTGATTGTCCTCATCCCGCTGTCGATGCTTTTCATCAAAACATCGGCGATGGGCTGGAGCGAATTTTGGGAGGCGGTCGCAAGCCCGAGGACGCTGGCGGCCTATCGTGTGAGTTTCGGGGCCAGCTTTATCGCGGGGCTGGTTAATGTGGTCTTTGGATTCCTCATCGCCTGGGTCCTGGCGCGGTATTCATTCCCGGGGAAAAAGTTAGTCGATGCCCTGGTGGATTTCCCCTTTGCGCTGCCGACGGCGGTTGCCGGGATTGCCCTGACGTCTCTTTATTCTCCAAACGGTTGGGTGGGAAAACATCTGTACGCCCTGGGGATTGAGTCCGCTTACAGTTTCTGGGGCATCGTGATCGCGCTCATTTTTATCGGGTTCCCGTTTGTGGTCCGCACGGTTGAACCCGTGCTTCAGGAATTGGACGCTGAACTTGAGGATGCGGCCGCGAGTCTGGGCGCCACCCGCTGGCAGACGTTCGCGAGAGTGCTTCTTCCCAATGTGATTCCATCGTTGATCACGGGCTTCACGCTGGCCTTTGCCCGCGCGATCGGGGAGTATGGATCCGTCATTTTCATCGCCGGGAATATGCCTGGAAAAACCGAAATCGCGCCGCTGCTCATCATGACAAAATTGGAACAGTATGATTACCCCGGGGCCGCGGCGATCGCGGTTGTGATGCTTCTGGTTTCTTTTTCCCTCCTGGGTGTGATCAATTTTTTGCAATGGATGTCTTCCCGGCGAATCGGGGTGAGTTGATATGACGAAACGGACGGAAGCGGCCTGGATCCGCCGGATATTGATCGCCGTCGCGCTGGGCTTTTTGGCGCTCTTCATTTTTTTGCCGCTGGGTGTCGTCTTTATCGCAGCCTTCAATAAGGGGATTGCGGTGTATGTGAAGTCATTCGCGGAACCCGATGCCCTGGCGGCGATCCGGCTGACGTTTTTGTCCGCGTTTGGTGCTGTTCCGCTGAATGTGGTGTTCGGCATCGCGGCGTCCTGGGCCATTGCCAGATTTGATTTCCGGGGAAAGAATTTCCTGATCACGCTGATCGATCTGCCCCTGTCCGTCTCCCCGGTGATATCGGGGTTGACGTATGCCCTGCTGTTCGGCGCCCACGGGGCGCTGGGACCGTGGCTGATCGAACATGGGATCAGGATCATGTTTGCCCCGCCGGCGATTATTCTCGTCACGATTTTTGTGACGTTTCCGATGGTGGCAAGGGAGCTCATCCCCGTCATGAAGGCGCAGGGGAGCGAGGAAGAGGAAGCGGCCGTGACCCTGGGCGCCGGCGGGTTTCAAACATTCTGGCGCGTTACGCTGCCGAATATCAAATGGGGTCTTCTCTATGGTGTGATTTTGTGCAATGCCAGGGCGATGGGAGAGTTTGGCGCGGTGTCGGTTGTCTCCGGCCATATCCACGGCCGGACGAATACGTTGCCTTTGCATATTGAGATTCTTTATAATGAATACAATTTTACGGCGGCCTTCGCGGCGGCGTCGCTTTTGGCCATGCTGGCGCTCTTGACGCTGGTTTTAAAATCGATTGTCGAATTTCAAAGCCGGGCGGAGCTCGCGGGAGTTCATAAAATCAGGGGAAACGCGGATGAGCATTGAAGTCAAAGGTGTCACGAAAACATTCGGGTCGTTCAAGGCCCTGGACAGCGTCGACCTGAAAATCGATACCGGAGAATTGATGGCGCTTTTGGGGCCTTCGGGTTCGGGAAAGACGACATTGCTGCGCATCATCGCGGGGCTTGATACCGCCGACAGCGGCGAGATTTTTTTTCACGGCGAGGACGCAAGAAAAAAGAGGACCAGAGACCGCCACGTCGGGTTTGTGTTTCAACATTACGCGTTGTTCCGGCACATGACGGTGTTCGAAAATGTCGCCTTTGGGTTGCGGGTGAAACCGAGAGCGGCCCGTCCCCGTGAACATCAAATCAGAGAAAAAGTTTTGGAGCTTCTGAAATTGGTGCAGCTGGAATGGGTCGCGTCCCGTTATCCCTCCCAGCTGTCCGGCGGGCAGCGGCAAAGGATCGCTCTGGCGCGGGCCCTGGCGATTCAGCCTAAGGTGCTTTTGCTGGATGAGCCTTTCGGGTCGCTCGACGCGCAGGTGCGCAAAGAGTTGCGGCAATGGCTGCGGCGTTTTCATGATGATCTTCACATCACGACACTGTTTGTCACCCACGATCAGGAAGAGGCGCTGGAGGTGGCGGACAAGATCGTTGTGATGAATAAGGGGAAAATCGAGCAGGTCGGCACGCCCGAGGAAGTCTACCACAACCCGGCGTCGGTTTTCGTCTTGAATTTCCTGGGCAACGTCAATATTTTCCACGCCCGCGCTGAAGGCGATCCTAAGTCCAGAAGAATCTACGTTCGTCCCCATGAGTTGACCGTGAGCCGCGAGCCGCTATCGGCCGATTCCGTCAGGGTGACCGTCATCTTTGTGAATCCCGCCGGCTCCGTCGTTAAAATCGATGGACGGGCTCACGACGGAAAGGTCTTTCAGATCGAAATCTCCCAGGAAGAATATAAGACCCTGAAACTTGCAAAGAACGATGAGGTCTGCCTGACGCCCAGGAATATCACGTATTCTGAATACGACATTTGATTTCGGGATGATAAGATTTTTACAAAAAGATCTGTAACTTTTCTGCTTTTGGTTCGTTTAACCCAACGGAGAACAGGGATGAAATCAAAACGACCTTGGCCTTCCACAGGACGAATTTGTCCCGCTTGCATCAATACCCTACAGGAGGAATTTGCCGTGAAAAAAAGACAGCGTCTTCCGAGGATCTTCTTTGCCGCGATTCTGTATCTTGCGGCTGCCAAAACCGGTTTGGCGTACAACGCCGAACTGCTCAAAGCGGGCGACCGGTTTTATCAGGAAAAATCCTATCAGATGGCCCTGGAGCAATACCGCGCTCTCCTGCAGGGCAGCGCTTCTCTTCCGCCTGAAGTCATCCGGGAGCTGAATTTCAAATCCGCCGACTGCCTCTGGCGCGGCCAGACTGAAAACACCCCTGTCGACGAGGCGGAAAAGATTTTGAAAGACCTTCAGTCTTCCAAAGATCCTGACCGCTGGTGGGCCGAGGCCAATGAGTCGCTGGCAGACTACTATTTGAAGGTGAACCGCTGGGCGCACACCGAGGAGATCAAACAATTTTTGATGCTGGCGCGGGATTACTGGGCGGGGGCCGGCGACGTGGAATTGGCCAGGACGCGGTTCATCAAGGCGAGCTTTACGCTGGGGGATTATCTTTCCCAAAATTGGGGCTGGCATTATACCGGCATCACGCCGACGCGCTTCAGCGAAACGCGTCCGGGCCTTGTTCCACAACCGGAGGCATCGGGCCTCGACATCCTGTATGCTGAAATTCTGAAAGTCGCCAAATCGGATGACGATAAAGCCCGGGCCCATTATGGTCTCGCGATGAGTTATCTTTACCGGGCCGCCGATCAAAAAACCCAGGAACTCGTCGAGGATCATTTTAATGAGGTGATTGGGAACTACAAGACCAGTGAATGGGTCGACGACGCGTATTACTCCCTCGGCCAGTTTTTTGAGGGCAGGAGTGAGTTCAAGAAGGCCTTGATGTATTACCAGGGATTGCTGGGCCGGTTTAAGGCCGGGGAATCGCAATGGATCGATCAGGCCAGAGAGCGCGTGAAGCAGATCACGGAACCCGCGGTGAGCGTCAACGTGGGCTACACGTTTTTGCCCGGCTCGGAGATCCAGTTGGCGTTGTCCTGGCGCAATGTCAGCGAGGCCCGTGTCACCTTATATAAAATGGATATGGTCCGGGAAATGCAGGCCCGCGCTGGACGCGAGGTCTCCGACGGAGACTGGGGGATCGGGGATTATGCCTCCCTGCTCAAAGAACTGGTGGAATCGGGCCGGTATAATTTCCTCCATTCGGAACGCTCCTGGGTGCAGAAATTCAAAGAAGAAGGGAAACATCTGTATTACAGCGAGAACAAAGGCCTGGCCGAGTGGCTCAAAGACGAAAATGAGGAGAAGATCGACGCGGAAAAGGGCAGGCTCTCGCCCGGGGCTTATTTGGTTCTCGTGACCGCCGGCGGCAAAAAGGCTTATGACCTGATTCTCGTGACAGACTTAGGGCTTGTCGTCAAGACGGCCGGGCAGTCGGCGTTGTTTTTTGCCTTTGACAGCAAAACCGGCGAGCCGCGGCGGGCCGCGAGGGTCAAGTTTCATTACCGTTATTACAACGATCAGAACAACTGGGTGTGGGAAGAGGCTGCAGGCGTCACCGATGATTCAGGACTTTTATCGGCGCGGTTGAAGACGGCGCTGAACAGCCAAAATTATCAAAGCAACCAGCACAACCTTTTTGCCGCCGCGTCCGACGGGACAATGCAGACTTTCACTCAGGGGAGTTATTACAATTACCGCGCCCAGGCAACTCCGTGGCGGCTGTATGCCTTCAGCGACCGCCCGGCCTACCGCCCCAATGAAGAGGTGGCGTTTAAAGGGATTCTGCGGCAATACGACGGCGCGGCGTTCCGCACTCCGGCGGGAGCGACTGTCCATGCCAGGATTTATGACGTCCGTGGCAACAAGATCAAAGAGGGGTCGTATGTCTTGAATCCTTACGGCAGTTTTGACGACCGGTTGGTTTTGGATGAAAAAGCGGCGTTAGGGGAATACCGTCTCGAAATCTGGTCGGACAACTGGCAGAATCAACTGGCGACGGCGACCCTGTTCCGGCTGGAAGAGTACAAACTCCCGGAATTTCTTGTCAGCATCAAAGCGAAACCTCAGGAAAAAGACGGGAAGACCGTGACGACGTATCGTCTGGGCGATACCGTCGAGGTCGAATTGAACGCCGAATATTATTTTGGCGGGGCCGTGGCCGAGGCGGACGTTGAGTACCGCATTTATCAGAGCCCCTATTATTTGACCTATTCGCCGGCGCGTCCGTATCCCTGGTATTATGCCGACCTTCATCAGCGGCCGTACTCTTATGGCAACTATGGTGAAACTCTTCTCAAGCAGGATAAGGTCAAGACCGACAAGGAAGGTCATGCCGTCTTCAAATTCGAAACACCGGGCACATCCCCCACCGACCTTAACTATCGCATTGAGGCCAGGGTCGTTGATCAGAGCCGTCGGGAAATTGTATCCGGCAGTGAGATCAAGGTGACCCGGTATTCTTTCTTTGCCTGCCTGACGCCAAAACAGAATCTTTACCGTCCCGGAGACAGGGCGGAAATCGGGATTAAAACATTGACCGCCAATCAGGAACCGGTCAGTGTCGAGGCCAAAATTTCCGTGCTCAAAAACGGCTGGCAGCCGGGGCCGATGGAACCCCTGGGGCAGACCGAATCCCGGATTCCGGGCGATCGCATGGCCGTTGCCGGGCATTACAGCGGAACCGAAGTCCTTTCCAAATTTGTGAAGACCGACGCCAAAGGCGAGGCCAGATTTGAATTTGAGCCGTCGGAGGACGGCTATTACGTCATCCAGTTTACCGGTTACGACAACACGAGCGGCGAAAAAATCGAATCTCAGGCCAGCGTCTATGTCTGCACCAAACAGAGCCGCGATATCGGCTACCGTTACGGCGGGCTGCAGATCATTCCGGAAAAAGACACGTACACGATCGGCGAGACCGCGCGGGTCATGCTGGTCGCGGAACGGCCGGACACCTGGGTTTTGTTGACGCGGGAGGCCGAGGAAATTTATGATCACCAGATGGTCCATCTCGAGGGGCCGGTCAGGCTTCTTGAGTTTCCGGTCAGAGACATTGATACGCCCAACGTCTTTCTCCATGCCCTGTCCGGCGACCGGTATGAACTGAAGATGCACGCGCTGGAGCTCATCGTGCCGCCGGAAGAAAAGTTTCTCAATATCAAGATCACATCGGACCAGGAAACCTACCAGCCGCAGCAGGAAGGACATTTCGAAATCACGGTGACGGATCAGGACGGCAAGCCCGTCGACGGTGAGGTCGCGCTGGGGGTTGTCGATAAAAGTGTCTACTACATCCAGGGCGAGTACGTCCCCGACATCCGTCAATATTTTTATGGGCAGAAGAGGATTCACAGCGTGACGACCCAGGCGAGTTTCCATGCCCGTTCGTTTGTCCGGCTGGAACGCGATGATAAAGATCAAGGGCTCTCCGGCGGGAAACCGGGGGAGCAGGAACGCAGACAAATGGCCGTGGGGAGTTCTCTTGGAGCGGTCATGGATGCGGCTGAGGTTGCCGCCCCTGCCTCGATGGCATTGAAACGCGAGTCTGCATTAGAGAAGGATGCCGGCGCCCGTCAAGCCCCTGCCAAGATGCTTGGTAATTTTCGTGAAGACAAAAAAATGGATTCTTTGAAAGAAAAGACGGCCTCGGCGGAGGAGCCGAATCTGGCCGCGGCGGACGTCCGGACGGATTTTCGCTCGACGGTCACTTGGCAGCCGGCCGTCGTCACGGACAGCGAGGGGAAGGCAACCCTGAAGGTCCAATTCCCGGATTCGCTGACGACCTGGCAGACCACCGCGCGCGTCATTACGCCGGAGACAACCATCGGCAACATCACGCATGAGGTCAGGACCAAAAAGGACATCATCGTCCGCCTCCAGGCCCCGCGGTTTTTTACGGAACGCGACCAGGTGACGATCTCAGCCAATGTGCATAACTACACCGATCAGGAACAGAAGATCAAGGTTTCCCTCAAGGCCGGTGGACTCAGAAACCTCGGCGAGGAATTTGTTTGGGTCACGGTCCCTCAGAACGGCGAAAAGAGGGTGGACTGGACTTGCCTTGTTTCCCAAGTCCCGTCCGGCGGCCAGGCACGGCTGACAGTTATGGCCCAGACGGAAAAGGCCTCGGACGCGATGGAACGCCTTTATCCGGTCATCCCGCACGGGATTGAGAAATTCATCGCCAGCGCGCTGGTTTTGAAAGGCGCGGACGCGGCTCAGGAAACCTCCGCCAATTTTACAATTCAGGTCCCCGCCGAACGGATCAAGGAATCGACGTCGCTTGAGATTGTTTTATCTCCGTCCCTGGCCGCGGCCATGCTCGATGCTCTTCCTTATCTGGCGGACTATCCTTACGGATGCGTCGAACAGACCATGAGCCGGTTTTTGCCGTCGGTGATTGTGGCGAAGGCCATGCGCGAGATGGGACTTTCACCGGAACAGGTCGCGGCGTATATCAGTGATGTTTTAGAGCCCCGCGGCGACCCTCAGGGACATCCGCAGCGCCGGCGTGAGGCGACGGTCTCGAAACTGGACCGGATGGTCCTGGACGGTCTGAATCGCCTGTATGATTTTCAGCACAAGGACGGCGGCTGGGGCTGGTGGAAAGAGGATGACACGAATCGTTTTATGACCGCGTATGTCGTCTGGGGGCTCGCCCTGGCGCGTGACGCCGGGGTGGATGTCCGCGGCGATGTGATGGATCGGGCGGTTCAATATCTGCAAACGGAACTGGTCGAGGAGGAAAATAATCCCGACACGCTCGCCTGGATGCTGCATGCGCTGTCGTGGGCGCGTTCGACGAGCGCCTTTGAAACCAAACACAGCGAACGGCTCTGGGAGATGCGCGACCGGCTGAACCCGTATGCCCGCGCGCTGTTTGCCGTGTCCGAATGGAACCGGGGCAATAACGATCGCTCGCAAATCCTGGCGCGCAATCTTGCCAACGGTATTAAGGAAGACAAAGACAACGGCACCGTCCACTGGGGCGAGGCCGGCATCAATTATCGGTGGAGCGAGGGCGGGGTGGAGGCGACAGCCTTCGCCGTCAAGGCGCTCGCGATGATCGACCCGCAGAGTGCCTATTTGCAGCCAGCCGTCAAATGGCTATGCCTCAACCGCCGGGGCGCGAGATGGAAGAACACTCGCGATACGGCCATTGCGATCCTCGGTCTGACGGAGTATCTTAAAACCACCGCCGAATTGAATCCGGATTATGAGTATGACATCCTGGTCAACGGCAAATCGGTCCGTCAAGGAAAGGTCGATGCCGGGAATGTCCTGACCTTTAACCGGATCCTGCGTCTGACCGACGGTGCTTTACGGGACGGCGCTAATACCGTTGAGGTCAAATTGAAAGGCAAAGGCGCACTTTATCTTTCCGGCTACCTGAAATATTTCACGCTCGAGGAAGACATCACCCCTGCCGGCAACGAAATTTTTGTCGAGCGGAAATATTTCCGCGAGGCGACCAAAGAAACATTGCTGAAGGGCTACACCACCGAATGGATCCCTCTTGAAAACGGACAGGATCTCAAGAGCGGGGAACGGGTCCGTGTCGAGATCACACTCGACGCCAAAAACCATTATGAGTATCTGGTCGTGGAAGACCATAAGCCGGCCGGGTTTGAAGCCGTGGATCTGAAAAGCGGCACAACCTTTGCCGAGGCCGTTGATGAAAAGGGCAGCCCCATCGGAATGCGGTCATTTGCCTATCGCGAATTCCGCGACAAGAAAGTCGCGTTCTTTATCACCAAACTCCCGCAAGGCCGGCACACGTTAACGTACGAGCTGCGCGCCGAGGTCCCGGGCGAGTTCCACGGCATGCCCGACGAAGTCCATGCCATGTACGTTCCGGAAATCCGTGCCAACAGCGCCGAGGCGAGGTTCAAGATTGGGGAGAGAGAGGAATGATAAAGAAACCAGACATTTAATATTTGGCTGCAATTTTTAAAGGGAATGTTGTATACTCTTTTCGAAAACAGTGCGGAAAGGAGGCGGTATTATGGTCAGGCTGAGAGAAATAGAAAAAGCTGTATCGAATTTACCGGCGAACGATCTTGCTGAGTTCAGGGCATGGTTTCAAAAGTTTGACGCATCACTATGGGATAAACAATTCGAAGACGACGCAAGAAAAGGAAAGTTGGACCGCCTGGCTCAAAAGGCGGTCCAAGATTTTAAAAATGGAAAATGTAAGGAGTTATGAAACATTTTGCAAGTCCCGCCTTTTGGAATTGTCATCGTAAACTTCCTCCCACCATCCAGGAATTAGCCGACAAAAATTTTGATCTCCTCAAGGAAAACCCTCAGCATGTTTCGTTGCATTTAAAAAGAGTGAGAAAATACTGGTCCGTGAGGATTGGCATCAAGCATCGTGCCTTGGCTTACGAGGTGGAGAACGGTTTATTATGGTTCTGGATTGGAACCCATGCCGAGTATGATCGGTTGACAAAATAAATAGAGAAAACCGGAGCGCGTACCTGATTATAGCGTAAGAGAGACGATATGTTTTCTAAGAAAATCCCGGCGGCGTTGATCTTGTGCCTGGTGTTGCTTTTGGCGACCGATGCGGTTGTCCGGCGGCATATCTACGGGTTGATGTCAATTTCGTACGGGATTTTGCATTATAAAGACAACATCGTCAAGACGGAGAATCTGGATCGTTTCAATGGGATCTTCATGGGAGACAGCCGTATCCTGGGTCTCCACGCGAAGGAGATTTCCGACATTGTTTTCATGGAGACGGGCAAGCGCTATGAGTTCTTTAATTATTCCTTCCCGCAAAGCGGAGTGCAGAGCTATTATCTTTTGTTAAAGAAATATCTCAAATACCAGAAGGCACCCGAAGTCATTGTTTTTATGTCGTCGCCTATTGCTTTGACCGGGGAGTGGAATTTTAATAAAGTAGAAAAACCGTTTTCCGTCGCGTTTTACTGCTTCGCGTTTTTGTATTCCCTGCGGGACACATTGATGAGTCTTCCATTGGAAACAGCCCTGGCGGTGGCGCAACTCAAATTGGAAAACGCGTTTGCCCTGATCGCCTACCGGGCGGAAATCAAGAAATTCCTGCAGGACCCTTCGACGTATGAAGACCGACGGGAATGGCTCAAACGGTCCATGGCCGTTTCGAACGGGGGGGCCCTGATGACACGGAACGTTCCGCCGACGGTGAGCGAAATCAAGGGATCGACGTTTTTTACCACCGAATTCAAAATTAACGCTGATTCGGTCAGCTGGTACAAAAAATTTTTTGCGTTGGCCCTGGAGCATAACATCCAGGTTATTATCGCGAACGCGCCTCTGATTGATCTTGTTTACGCACAGCGTGAGGCTACCGGGGCTAACGTGCGGTATTCCCGGGAAATTATGAAATTTAAAACGGAGTTTCCCCATATCCATATCATTGACCCGCTGGTTGAACCCTATGGTATGGAATATTTCGGGGACGTGCACCACTTGAATCGTGAAGGGTTTAAGAAGTTCACCGGAAGCGTTGGCAAAAGGATCGCGGCATTGATAGGGACGGTTTCCAGTCTGTGAGGAGCTTTCCGTCATTTTTCTTGTCCATTCCCGCGTTCAGGGATAGAATAGGCCATTCTTTAGAACACAAAAATTTAACCTCACAAAAGGAGTTTCGCATGAAAGCCAGGACGATCCCATATTTTGTAGCGCTCGCGGCGTGTGTGTATCTGGCCGCCGGCTGCGGCACGACGGTCAAGCGGGTGCAGGTTGAAAATCCCATCGATCTGAGCGGCCGCTGGAATGACACCGACTCGCGGCAGGTCGCGAAGGCCATGATCGCGGATTGTCTGGCCCGGTCGTGGCAGCCGATGTTTCAGGGCGAGCATAAACGGGTCCCGGTTGTGATTGTCGGTGATGTCAAGAATCAGAGTCATGAGCATATCAATTCCGAGGTTTTTACCAAGGAGCTGGAGCGCAATCTGATCAACTCCGGCAAGGTCAAGTTTGTGGCCTCGAAGGGGGAGCGCCCCCAGGTCCGTGAGGAGCGTCAGGACCAGCAGGAAAACTCGTCCGCCGTGACACGAAAAAAACTGAAGAACGAGACCGGCGCCGACTATATGCTCATCGGCAGCATCAATTCGATCAAAGACGAGATCAAGTCCCGCTACGTCATCATGTATCAGGTGAACTTAGAGCTGATCGACCTTGAGACCAACGAAAAGGTCTGGCTCGGTGAAGAAAATATCAAGAAGATCGTCGAGAAGAGCAAATACTCCCTTTAAGATCAGCGTGAAGCGAAAAATATTTTTTTATTTTCTCTGTGTTATCCCTGTCCTGTTTTTTTTCTCCTCCTGCGCCGGAGTTATCAACCTCCAGCCCCAGGTCAATAGTCTGGCTGTGGCCCGGCGTTACGATCAGGCCCTGAAAATCCTTGAAGACCCGAAGAATTACGGCTCCAACAGTGAGCTGCTTTATCTGCTGGACCGGGGACTGGTCCTGCATCTGGCGGGCCGCTATGAAGAGAGCAGCAGGGTTTTTGAAGAGGCCAAGAATACATTTGATCAGCTTTACACCCAGTCGGTCACGAAGATCGGCGGGAGCTGGCTCTGGAATGATTACGCCCTGCCTTATCGCGGCGAGGATTTTGAGCGGGTGATGGTGAACATCTTCCAGGCCTTGAATTTTGCGGCCCTGGGAAAAATTGAGGAGGCGCTGGTGGAGGCCCGGGACGTGGATTCGGTCCTCAACGCGATCAACGATCAGTACGCTTCGGGCCAAAAAAACGTTTACCGCGAAGACGCCTTTGCCCGCCTTCTCATGGGAATCCTTTACGAGGCCGGCGGGAACTGGAACGACGCGCTGGTTTCGTATCGTCTGGCGTGGGATGCCTACGAAAAAGATTATAAAAAGAATTATGGCGTGCCCGCACCGCAAGTTTTGAAAGAAAATTTTCGGGCCCTCATCGAGAAACAGGGCAGCGCGAATGATGAGCCGTACCGTCGGACCCTGGCCGGTATTCCTTATGTCCCCTGGGATCAAAAGACGCGGCAGGCGGAGATTTATCTGATCCAATACGAAGGGCTTGCCCCCATCAAAATGCCGGTTGAAATCATCGTCCCGGTCCCCGGAGGCCCGGTTTCCAAGGTCGCCTTTCCTTATTATCAAAAACGGGTCTATGAAAGCGATCCCCTGCCGTTGACGGCCCGTGACATCGGCGGCCGTTCCGTCATGATGGAGACCGAAGAAGGGGAGGACGTCGAGACGATCGCGATCAAAAATCTGGAGGATCGCCGGTTGCGGGTGATGGCCAAGGCCCTGATCCGCCCGGTTGGAAAATATTTTCTGGAGCGGACTCTCGAAAATAAGGTGAGCGAGGCCCATGGCCGCGGGAGCGGCCGCGCGGTGCAGTACGCCGGCAGCCTTTACAATGTGTTTTCGGAACAGCCGGATTTACGGTCCTGGCAGACCCTGCCGGCCCGGATCCGCGTGGCGCGCCTGATCGTGAAGCCCGGCGCCTATGAAGTCTCCGCCGGTTCCGAATCTTTAGGCCAGGTGACTCTGGGGGCGGGCGAGAAGAAGTTTTTTGTGGTGCGGACCGTGAAATGAAAATTATTTTCGAAGGAAAATTGTATTGATTCCGCGATATTCTTAAATATACTAAAGAGGCTTCCTCGAAATCGAAATCCGTGAATTAACACGTACTATAAAAGGAAAGGTGCACGATGAAAAACAGTTTACTGGTTATTGTTTCAGCGCTGGTTTTGGCGGGGTGTACGACGACACAGAAGGGTGCGGCGACCGGCGGGCTGGCCGGTGCCACGCTGGGCGGGATCATCGGGCATCAATCGGGGCATGGGGTGGCAGGCGCCGCCATCGGCGGGGTGGCCGGGACGGTCGGGGGGATGGTGGTCGGCGAGCATCTCGATAAAAAATTTTGTCCGGTTTGTGGCAAGGGTTTTACCGAGGATGTGAAATATTGCCCTGTCGACGGTACGGAATTGAAGTACAAGGTCAAATAGGATGCCGCCCTGTGCATCGAGAGTCCGGGTGATCTTGCGCTGGAGCCATATCCTTCTCGGGACTGAAATTTTGTGCTATATTTATTCGCCGTTCAGCGAGTATTTTTATTTCCGGATGTTCACCAGGATTTTTGTCGCGCCGGGCCTGGTTGTGAGCGGTGTTTGGTTGTGGAAATTTAACCAGGTTAATAAATTATTCGGTATCCGTTAAATCTCATCATCGATAACGAGGGGAGTGTTCATGAAGGCGGTTGCAGATTTGGGCCTGGACAAGGTCGGCATCACCGGGTGGAAGGAGCTTTTTTATAATCTGTCCTATGAGGAGCTTTTTGAGCATGCAACGGATCCCGGCCTTCAGGGGTATGAGCGCGGGGTGGTGACGGAATTGGGTGCCGTGGCTGTCGATACGGGCGAGTTCACCGGGCGTTCGCCCAAGGACAAATATATCGTGACCGACGGTGAAAACGATACGCATGTGTGGTGGGCGGACGGCGCGGCTTCGGGCCCGGACAACAAAAAGATTTCTGTCGCGGCCTGGCAGCATCTGAAAGACATTTCGACACAGCAACTGAACGGCAAAAGACTTTACGTGATCGACGGTTTTTGCGGGGCCAATAAGGACACGCGCATTTGCGTGCGGCTGGTGACCGAGGTGGCCTGGATGGCGCATTTTTTCAAAAACATGTTTATCCGGCCGACCGAAAAAGAACTGGAAGGCTTTAAGCCGGATTGGACCATCCTCAACGCCTGCAAGACCAGCTGCAAGGAGTTTCAAAAGTACGGCCTGCGTTCCGAGGTCTTTGTCGCGTTCAATATCAAGGAGCGGATGACCGTCATCGGCGGGACGTGGTACGGCGGCGAGATCAAAAAAGGGATTTTTTCGATCATGAATTATTTCCTGCCTTTGAAAGGGATCGGCTCGTTTCACTGCTCGGCCAACAGAGGGCAAAAAGGGGACACCGCCCTTTTCTTCGGCTTGTCGGGAACGGGAAAGACGACCCTTTCGACGGATCCCAAGCGGCAGCTCATCGGAGACGACGAGCACGGCTGGGATCAGGACGGGATTTTTAATTTTGAAGGGGGATGTTACGCGAAATGCATCAACCTCACCGCCGAACGGGAACCGGACATTTATCGCGCGATCCGTCGGGACGCCCTTTTGGAAAATGTCGTTATGGACGCCTCCGGCCGGATCGATTTCGCTTCAAAACAAAAGACAGAAAACACCCGCGTTTCCTATCCGATCCAGCATATCGACAATATTGTCAAACCG
>CAYHZK010000034.1:0-16257 GCA_964361085.1 uncultured Planctomycetales bacterium | reverse complement strand
TCTTTTTTAACGAATGGTACACATTCGACACGCGTTCGCAAAATCTGGAGATGACCGCGCACCGCAGGGGCAACCGTTTGGAACGCGACGACCTTCTTTTTAAAACCATCGACGGGAACGATATCAGCCTCGATGTGATCATCACCTACCGGATCAATCCGGCGATGGCCTCCCAGATTTTAGAGAAGGCATCGGCCAGCAACGAAGAACTGGAAGAAAGGGTCGTGCGGACGATCACACGCAGCATCACCCGTGATATCTTCGGAGAACTGAAAACCGAAGATTTTTATGTGGCGAACAAACGCGCCGAAAAGGCGGAGATGGCCAAGCAAGCCCTGAATAAAATTCTTAACCCTTACGGGGTCATTGTCGAGAGTGTGCTGCCGCGCGATTACCGTTTTAACCAGGCTTATCAGAAGGCCATCGAAGAAAAAAAAGTCGCCGATCAGGTGACGGAACGTTTCAAATCCGAGGCCAAGGCCACCATCGAGGAATATAACCAGAAGGTGCAGCAGGCCCAGGGTGAGGTCAACAAAATGGTGGCCGAGGTCGACGGCCAGTTTTTGCAGGCCAAAATCGGCGCGGACGCGTATTACGACCAGCAGTCCATGATCGCGCAGGCCATCGAAAAGGAGGGACGCGCGGAATCCCAGGGCATCTCCAAAATGGTCGAGGCCTTAAACAGCAGCGGCGGCAAGACCATGGTCAAGATCAAATTGGCCGAGGCCCTGATCGGCAAAAAAATCATGCTGCTCCCCTTCGCCGAGGCCGGAGGCATCGACCTGAAGACAACAAACGTGAACGAACTTTTAAAAATTTATGGAGTACAGAAGTTGGGACAATGATATGCGAAGACAGAATCAATAAGGCGCAAATTGTCCAATGGAGCTTCACAATGGAGATTAAGACAGACCTGTTTCTGGGAGACTGCACCGAACAACTGAAATTTCTGCCGGATAATTCGGTTGACTTGGTGATAACATCGCCGCCCTATGCGGACCAGCGAAAAAGCACATATGGCGGGATCCATCACGACAAATACGTGGAGTGGTTCCTGCCAATTTCCAAACAACTTTTGCGCGTCCTCAAGCCGACAGGAACTTTTATTCTGAACATCAAAGAAAAAGTTGTCGAAGGGGAACGAAGCATTTATGTAATGGAGCTCATTTTGGAAATGCGAAAACAAGGGTGGTTATGGACGGAAGAATTCATTTGGCACAAAAAAAACTGTTATCCAGGAAAATGGCCAAACCGTTTTCGTGACGCATGGGAGCGGCTTCTGCAATTTAATAAGGACCGCAAGTTTCATATGTATCAAGAGGCGGTGATGGTGCCAATGGGGGCGTGGGCGAATTCGAGACTAAAAAACCTTTCCGATATCGACAAAATGCGCGACAACTCAAAGGTGGGAAGCGGCTTTGGCAAAAACATTTCGAACTGGCTGGACCGTGATAAAGCCTATCCGACAAACGTCTTGCACCTCGCGACCGAATGCAATAATAAGAACCACAGCGCGACATTCCCCGATGAATTGCCGGAGTGGTTTATTAAGCTTTTTACGAAGGAAAATGATATGGTGCTTGATCCCTTCATGGGGTCAGGCTCAACATTGCGTGCTGCAAATCGGATGAAGAGAAACTCCGCTGGCATCGACATTGTTCCCGAATATTATGATATGGTAAAAAAACAATTGAAACCCGTTGAATTGTATTTATTCGAATCAGAAGTAAATTATGAGAAAACTTAACCTCAAGCACGTATCGGAATATGTCGAAGATCATATCGGCATGTTTCATGAAAAGCGTATCCAAAGCCTTGATAAGCTAAAGTTGTCACAGGTTCTTAAACGGAAAAACCCCTATTTGTTCAAGGCAAAATATATGCTGACTGCCGAACAGATCATAAAGAGTTTAGTCGATGCGCATATCTCTTCAAACGAAGAAACTATTTTTGGTGATTGGTTGGAAGGACTCGCCATTTTTATCAACGCCAAGGTTTACGATGGCCGCAAGTCTGGCATTCCCGGCATTGATTTGGAGTTTGACAGCAACGGGACAAGAAACATCGTTACAATAAAATCAGGGCCAAATTGGGGCAACAATTCCCAGCTCAAAAAGATGGTTACGGATTTTAAGGCTGCGAGAAAAGCATTACGAACCAGTAATTCGCGGTTAAATATCATCGCAGTTAATGGCTGCTGTTACGGCAAAGACAATAATCCTGACAAGGGGGATTATTTCAAATATTGCGGGCAGCGCTTTTGGGAATTCTTATCTGGGGATGCCAGCCTCTTTACAGAACTCATCGAACCTCTTGGGTATAAGGCCAAAGAAAAGAATGATGACTTTATAAAATCGTATTCGCAAATGCTCAACAAATTTACAGAGAATTTGCCAATATATTTTGTAAAGATAGCGGAGAAATTGATTGGGATAAGCTTGTTCGTTTCAACTCGGCAGCAACAGAGCCTAAAAGCCAATTAAGATAAAAAAGCAATATGGAACGCATCGCCATCATCGACGGATTACGGACGCCATTCTGCAAGATGGGGACATCATTCAATGATGTCAGCGCCCAGGAACTGGCCGCCATCGCGACCCGCGAATTCATCGAGCGGAGAAATTTTGACACAAACATCATCGATGAAGTCATCTTCGGCAACGTCTCGCAGCCGCCCGAGGCCGCGAACATCGCCCGGGTGATCGCCCTTTTAAGCGGTATTCCTAAAACTGTCCCCGCCTTCAGCGTACACCGCAACTGCGCCTCCGGGATCGAGGCTGCCGTGACCGCGGCGATACGGATCCAAGCCGGGGAAGCCCGTTCTATCCTCGTCGGCGGAACGGAGTCCATGAGCAATATTCCGTTTTATTTTTCGAAACCGTTGCAGGATATCCTGACGCAATTTGGCCGCGCGAAATCGATCATGGATAAATTAAAAATTTTAACGCAGGTGCGGCCGGCTTATTTTGCTCCTCGCGTCGGCTTGCAGCTGGGACTAACAGACCCGGTCTGCGGTTTGAATATGGGACAAACAGCAGAAGTCCTGGCCAGGGAATTCGGGATTTCTCGCCGGGATCAGGATGAATTCTCCCTCATCAGCCACCAGCGCGCCGTGGCCGCGAGGGAACGCTTAACAGAAGAAATGATGACCGTCATCCCGCCATCCGCGTATAAAGACGTCGTGGCGCACGATAACGGCCCGCGAGAAAACCAAACCCTTGAAGCCCTGGCCAAGCTCAAACCGTTTTTTGACAAATATTCCGGCACCGTCACGGCCGGAAATTCCAGCCAGATCACCGATGGCGCCGTCGTGCTTTTGATCATGTCAGAAAGCCGGGCCCGAGAACTTAATCTGGCTCCGCTGGGGTATCTGCGCGCCTGGGCCTTCGCCGGTGTCGATCCGCAGCGGATGGGGATCGGGCCGGCCCACGCCATCCCGCGGGTTTTAAAAAAGGCCGGGATGCGTTTGAAGGACATCCAGGCCGTTGAGATCAACGAGGCCTTCGCCGCCCAGGTTTTGGCCTGCCTTAAAGCGCTGGAGTCGGGACAATTTGCCAAAGAATTTGGCTACGAAGGATTCACGGGCCCCATTGACCGGAACATCCTCAATGTCAACGGGGGGGCCGTCGCCCTCGGGCATCCGGTGGGGGCAACCGGCGGACGATTGATTTTAACCATGCTCAAGCACATCAATCGCAATAACCTTAGTGCCGGTCTCGTTTCTCTCTGTGTCGGAGGCGGACAGGGGGCGGCCGTCATTCTGGAGCGAGGATAATATGGCGGTATCGTATCGAATCGACGGCGACATGGCCGTCATCGAATTCAACCAGGAGGACGCCAAGGTCAATGTCTTGACGGCGGATGTCCTGCGGGAATTCCAGGACCTCTTGACGAAGGTTCAAAATATTTCCGGCGTGAAAATCCTTTTGATCACCAGCGGCAAAAAGGACATTTTTATTGCCGGCGCCGATATTAAGGAAATCGAAGGGATCACGGTTTCCGCCGACGGCGAGAAAAAATCCCGCGCCGGGCAGGAGATCTTCAACCTCCTGGAAGACCTTCCGATTCCGACGGTGGCTGTCATCGACGGTGTCGCCTTAGGGGGGGGATGCGAATTGGCCTTAGCCTGCCGGTACCGGATCGCGACGTTTAACGAAAAAATCAAAATCGGCTTGCCTGAGGTTAACTTAGGGGTGCTGCCCGGATTCGGCGGGACCTACCGCCTGCCCCGTCTTGTCGGGATTTCCAAAGCGCTTGAAATCATTCTGGGCGCCAGGGCCCTCTCCCCTGAGGAGGCGTTGAAGGCCGGGCTTGTTGACCGTCTCTATCCGCAGACCGGGTTATGGAATTCGGTGCTGCAATTTGTCGACGAGATCCGGGATGTCAAAGGGCGGAAACCCGGATTGACCCGCAAGAAAAAAGGCTGGCCCGGCTTTCTTGATTATAACTTCGTCGGCCATGTGTTTGTTTTTGATCAGGCCGGTAAAAGCGTGCGGGAGCGGACCAAGGGGTTTTATCCCGCGCCGCTGAAGGCCTTTGAGCTGATGCGAGAAACGTTTAACGCCCCTCGGGCCAAGGCCCTGGGCATGGAGGCAAAGGCCTTTGGCGATCTGGTTGTGACGAAAACCTGCAAGAATTTGATCAAAGTTTTTTACCTGACTGAGCGGTATAAAAAATTTCTGCCGCCGGAATGCGCCGCGCTGCAGCCGAAAGCCGTCAAAAAATGCGGGGTCATCGGGGCCGGGGTGATGGGAGGCGGGATTGCCCAGATTTTGAGTCAAAGCGGGATGAACGCCAGTCTCAAAGACGTGAGTTATGAAGCCGTGGCCAAGGGCCTGCAGTCCGCAGCAAAAATCTTTGAGCAAGCGGTCAAGCGGAAAAAACTCAAACCGCACGCGATGACGGCAACGATGCTCAAGATCAGCGGCACCGTCGACTACAGCGGCTTTCAAAATGTGGATTGCGTCATCGAAGCGGTTGTCGAAAATATGGCGGTTAAGAAAAAAGTCTTCGAAGAAGCCGCCCGTCTCGTTCCGCCTAAGACATTATTTTGCACGAACACCTCAGCGCTTTCGGTCACCGAAATGGCCAAGAGCCTCAGCGATCCGTCGCGGATGATCGGGTTCCATTTTTTTAACCCGGTCCACCGGATGCCGCTCATCGAATTGATCACGACTCCCGCGACTTCGGCGCAAACGTTGTGCGACGCCCTCAATCTCGTAAAACGATTGAGAAAAACCCCGATTATCGTAAAAGATTCCCCAGGGTTTTTGGTGAACCGGATTCTGCTGGCCTACATCAACGAGGCCGGCCATCTTTTGCAGGAGGGAGCCGGCATCCCGCTGATCGATAAAGCCATGACGGATTTTGGGATGCCGATGGGGCCGTTTTTGCTCTGTGACGAGGTGGGGCTGGATGTCGGGCTCAAGGTTTTGCACCTCCTCGAGGAAGGGCTCGGCGAGCGCTTTAAGGCGGCCCCGGTCTTTGCGCAGATTTTTCAAAAAGGATTTTTAGGGAAAAAAAGCGGGCAGGGATTTTACAAGCACGGCAGAATCAAGGTCGCAAATCCCGCCGTCACTCCGGGCCTTCTTCACGATAAAACCGCCTTGCCGTCGGCGCGGGAATGCCGGGAGCGGATGATTTTTACGATGGTGAATGAAGCGGCCCGCTGTCTTGAGGATAGGGTGGTCGATGACCCCGCGACGGTTGACGTCGGGATGCTCCTGGGCACCGGATTTCCGCCGTTTCGCGCCGGACTTTTGCGCTACGCGGATCAATGCGGTGTTGAGAACATCGTCGAGACGCTCAACCTTTTCGCAAGCCGCCCTGCCGGCGCCCGTTTTGAACCCTGCGCGTATTTGAACGATTTGAAATCGCGAGGGAAAGGATTTTATACATAACAAAAGGAGGAGAATGACGTGTTTGAGAAATTTAAAAAACTGGAAAAACCACAACGCCTGTCCCGTCTTTATGGTTTTTTGATCGGGATCGGACTTTTTATTATCCTCATCGGGGTCCTGGACTCGATTAAAATCACACGCTACGAAATGTTTACAAGCCGTCAGGGAGACTTTCAGATCAAATATCCTTCCTATTGGAAGGTTGTCCATAATCCCGGACTGAAGGGGGTGGGGTTTGCCGTCGTATCCTTCATATCGCCGAAGCAGAATGAACTCGATCAGATCCGAGAAAATGTCACCATCATGCGGCAATTTGTCCCGGAGGAACTGAGATCCATCGAAAAATTTTCCGAGCAGCAGGTATATCTCACCAGCGCCGTTTTTAAGCAGCATATCGAAATTCTGCAGTCCAAACCGATCACGATCAGCGGATTACCCGGATATCGTTTTACGTTCGCCGGACGAACTGCAGGACTCGGCGAGCTCTCCGGACAGCCGACCCTTCTCCAGTCGCACGCCTGGGTCCTGGTCGGCGACAAGGATTATATGATTTCTTTCGTCGGGCTGGAGTCGGAATATCCTGCTTTTAAAAAAAAATATGAGACCATGCTCAAATCCTTCAAATTTCTCAAACCACAAGAGCAAGCCGCCCAGCTATGATCCTGATGACACACAACCACGATACGTGTCCTTCCACGACTGCGGCCCCGGTCTGTCCGATTTTTGGCCAATGCGGGGGATGTCAGTATCAAGAACTGACCTATGACGAGGAATTGAAACTCAAAGAACAGGGACTCAGGGAACTGTTAAAGAAAAATTCTTTTGAAACGGAAGGGTGCCTGGAAAATATCATCCCGTCGCCGCAAATTTATCACTACCGCAGCCGCCTGGATCTCAGGCTGGCCCGGACACGCCAGTCCCTGCTCATGGGGTTTTCACCGCAGGACGGACGCCGTGTTGTCGTGGCGGAACACTGCCCGATTGCGATGCCGGCGATCTCGGATTTTTTCCCCGAACTCAAACAGCAGGCCGTCGCCAAACTCCCCGCAAAATACCGCAATGCCAACCTCGTCGTCAAGGCCGGCGACGACGGGCGCGTCGTGTGGGGGGGGATCGGCCGGAAATCTTTAAGGCTGGCCGAAACGGATTATTTATGGACGACGGTCATGGGCAAAAAAATTTTTTATTCGCTCGATACATTTTTTCAGGCCAATCTTTCGATCCTTCCCAGACTGGTGGAACGGATCATCGATCTGAAAGTTTTTAACCCCAACGCCTCTTTTTATGATTTATACGGGGGAGTGGGATTGTTTGGAATCTGTTTTTACGACCTGGTCAGGAACGTCGTCCTCATTGAGGAAAACATCCATGCCGTCGCGATGTCACGGTACAACAGCGGATATCATCAGATGGAGCGTTTCGAAACGATTGCCGGCAAAGTCGAGGAGCAATTTTTGCCCTATCTCGAATCTTCAGGCGATGAAAACGCGATTGCCATGATCGATCCTCCCAGGTCGGGTCTCGCCGCCGGGACAATCGACGTCATCTCCACCCAAGCGAAAATCAAAAATCTTCTCTATCTGTCCTGCAACCCCGAGGCCCTGGTGCGCGACCTCAGCCTTCTTGTCAAATCGGGCTGGCATATCAAAAAAGTGGTCCCGTTTGATTTTTTTCCCAGGACCCGCCATCTGGAGACACTGGCTTTTTTAGGACATTAACCAGGAGAAAACCGATGCAAAGAGATAAAATTCCGTATCAGCGCTCGATCTATGTCTGCACCAACGACCGGCAGGGGGAGCGGCCCAGCTGCGGCGACCAGAACGGCGAAGAGGTCTTTCGCAAACTGCGCGAAATCGCCAAAACCCGGGGGCTCCACCCCAGGATCCGCGTGGGGCAGGCCAAGTGCCTCGGGCAGTGCACCAGGGGGACCACTGTCATGATTTATCCGGACAACGTCTGGATCAGCGGCGTGACATTGGAAAACCTTCATGAAATCGTTGAGGAGTGTTTCAAGGAACCCGCTAAAAATTCATGAGCCTTATGTTGCATTCCCGTCGGAATCTCCGTATACTTGGATTGTGACGATATTCCAACTTCACTGTTCTCAATGCATCGCACCTGTCCCGGGATCCGCGGGAAAGACAGGAGGCACGGATGAGCCTGTTTGACAAAAATATCAGTGACGAAAAGCGCAAATCCCTGGAGTTCGCCGAGGACTCCCGCGAAAGCGAGTGGCGATATCCAAGCTTTGTCCTCAAATTATTCCACGGGGACCTCGACTGGAAACTCATTTTCCCGTTTCCCGCTCAGACCGACGCCGACAAAAAAACCGGCGACGCCTTCCTGGCGCAGCTTGAAAAAATTCTCAAGGAAAAGCTCGATCCCGATGCTGTCGATCAGACCGGGAGCATTCCCGACGAGGTCATGAAGGCCCTGGCCCGGATCGGGGCCTTTGCCATCAAAATCCCGAAGGAATACGGCGGCCTGGGGTTAAGCCAGGCCAATTACAACCGCGCCATCCATCTTGTCTCCAGTTATTGCGGATCGACGGCCGTCCTGCTTTCCGCGCACCAGAGCATTGGAGTTCCGCAGCCGTTAAAATTGTTCGGCACCGAGGAACAGAAGAAAAAATATCTTCCGCTTTTTGCCAAAGGTGTTGTTTCGGCCTTCGCGCTGACGGAGCCCGAGGCCGGATCCGACCCGCGCAATATGAAAACAACAGCCGCTCCGACGGAAGACGGGAAATATTTCCTCATCAACGGGGAAAAACTCTGGTGCACCAACGGTCCGATCGCCGGAGTCATTGTGGTGATGGCCGTAACCCCTCCTAAAATCGTCAACGGCAAAGAAAAAAAACAGATCACGGCCTTTATCGTCGAGACGGATACCCCGGGTTTTCAGACCGTCCACCGCTGCAGTTTTATGGGACTGCACGGAATCCAAAACGGCTTATTGCGCTTTACCGATGTCAAAGTCCCCCGGGAAAATATTATTCTCGGAGAAGGGGAGGGATTAAAACTCGCCCTGATGACCCTCAACACCGGGCGGCTCACACTGCCGGCGGCCTCAACCGGCATCGGCAAATGGTGTTTGCACGTGGCCCGGCAATGGGCTGTTAAGCGCAAACAGTGGGGCGGCCCCATCGGCGACCATGAAAGTATCGCCCTTAAATTGGGATACATCGCTTCGCACACCTTTGCCATGGAGGCCATGAGCTGGCTGACCGCGACCATGGCCGACGATAAAAAACGGGACATCCGCCTCGAGGCCGCCATCGCGAAATATTTTTGCACCGCCCACAGTTGGACGATCGTTGATGAAACCCTACAAATCCGGGGCGGGCAGGGGTATGAAACCTCCGCTTCGCTTAAGGCCCGGGGCATGGATTATTGGCCGGTGGAAAGGGTGCTGCGCGATGTGCGCATCAATCTCATCATCGAAGGGACCTCGGAAATCATGCATCTTTTTATCGCCCGGGAGGCCCTGGACCCGCATTTGAACCGGATCAAAACCCTCCTGGCCCCAAAAACCTCATCGGCGGAAAAATTCCAGGCCTTCCTTTCCGCGGCGGCGCATTATCCGCTCTGGTACTTGAAATTATGGACGCCGTTTGCAGGCCCTGATTTTCAAACCCTTCCGGCTTCCCTTCAGGATCACATGGCTTATGCCCGACGGAGCAGCCGGCGTTTAGCGCGGGAGATTTTTCACCAGATGCTGCGCCATCAGCAAAGATTAGAAGCCAAGCAGGCCGTCTTGAACCGCATCGTCGACATCGGGGCGGATCTTTTCGCCGTCGCCGCGGCCTGTTCTTACGCGACGATGCTGACTGAAAAGGGCGGAGCCCGCGCCAACGCCGTTGACCTGGCCGACCTTTTCTGCCGCGAGGCCCGCTGCCGCGTCGAAAAAAACTTCAGGCAGAGTCGCTCCAATCACGACAAAAATCATATCCACGTCGCACGCCAGTTGATGAACAAGGCCTACGAATGGCTGGAAAACGATATTATCAAATGAAAGGACTGCGAAAGTCCGCTTGATCCCTATGGCCGGATTATCGTCCATCGTCAACCGCTATCACCTGCTCAAACAAATCCCCGTCTTCAGTTCGCTGGGCTGGTACAACCTGCAAAAAATCGCCCGCCGCGCCCGGATCGTCGAGTACAAAAAGGGCGAAACCATCTGCAAGGAAGGCGATCCGCCGGACGCCTTTTATTGTTTGATCTCGGGCCGGGTCCAGGGGTACCGCATGAGCGCCTCGGGCAGAAAAAGCGATGTGGAATTCATCCAGCGGGGCATGTACTTTGGCATCATTTCGCTCCTCACGGGCGAAAACCATTCCTCAACATTTGCCGCCATCAATGACTCTATGGTGATCAAAATCGAGAAAGATCATTTTTTGCCGCTCCTCAAGGATATCCCGCAGTTGGGGGTCGCGCTCAGCCAGATCCTCTCCCAGCGGTTGCGCAGCAAAACCGTTCAGCAGAAGATCGGTGCTGAAAGTAAAATCATCTCGATTTACAGTCCGCACAAAGGGAGCGGCAGTTCCACTTACGCCATGAATCTCGCATTGAGCCTGGAGCGTGAGGCCCACAGAAAGGTGATTTTGGTCTGCATCGATTCAATACAAGCGCAACCGGCAGTCCCGGCCGCGATCGACGCAACCACACCGCAGTGGAAATGCCCAGGCGTCAACCTCCGGGAGATTGTGGAAGACCATCAAAAGATCAAGAAGGGAATCATCAAAGGGCAGATGGGCATTGATCTGCTTCATGTCATTTTTGATCCTTCCGACCCGACGATCGTGGACTGGATCAGCCAGTTTGTCACGGCCCTGGCCTATGATTATCATTTTGTGGTCGTCGATCTGCCCAACGAAAAAAATGATCTGGTGATGAAGACCTTAACGCAATCGGATCTGTTGCATCTTTTAAGCCTGGAGGAAAAAGACGACCTGAGCATGGTCCGGACGGTTATCACCGAACTGGCCGAACATCTTAAAGAAAATTTCAACCCCGACAAAATCCAGGTGATTGTCGGCGAAAACAGCGACGGGGCCATGGTGTCGTCCCAGGACATCAACCAGGAAATCGACTTCACGGTTTATGAAAGGCTTCCGCGCATTGAAAAGGCGGAACTCACCGTGACAATCGACTGCGCGGCCATGACGGCGCTGCGGCCGTACGACAAAAGCGAATACACACGGAAAATCACAAAGATCGCCCGTCATATCAGCGGGGTCTCTGTGGGGCTTGTGCTGGGAGGAGGAGCGGCTCTGGGGATCGCCCACATCGGCGTCCTGCGGGTTTTGGAACAGGAAAAGATTCCGGTCGACATTGTGGCCGGGAGCAGCATGGGAGCCCTTTTAGGGGCCTTGTGGGCGATCGGCAAAAATGCGGATGAACTCGAAACGCTCGCCCATGAATTCGATAAGGCCAACGGGATGCTGAAACTTTTTGACCCCGTTTTCCCCCTGTCGGGCCTCATGGGCGGGCGGATGATCGAGCGCTGGCTGCGCAACCACGGCCTGGCGGGAAAAACATTTTATGACACGCGCACCCCTATTAAAATCGTCGCCTATGACCTCATGCACCGGGAAGAAATCGTCATCGATTCGGGGCTATTGGTCGACGCGGTCCGGCAGAGCATCGCCATTCCCGGCGTGATTGAGCCGGTCCGCGATAAGAGTAAAACAAAAATCATCATCGACGGGGGAGTCCTCAATCCGCTGCCGACCAATGTCCTCACGCAGTGCGGCGTTAAAAAAATTATCGCCGTCAACGTCCTGCAGTCTCCCGAAGATGCCGCGAAGGACTATCAGAAAGAACAACAGCAATTGAATCGTGATGACAAAATCACATTCTGGAAATCTCCGATGCAGTCCGCCGGGATCCTTTTAAGAAAACTGGGAACACGCTTTTTTACCCCCAATATCCCCGATATTATCGTGCGCAGCCTCCAGGCCTAGGAGTATTTGCTCTCGGAGCAGAGCGCCCGGCATGCCGATGTCGTCATCCACCCGGACTTGTCCGGCATCAACTGGTTCGAACTTTATAAAGTGAACGACCTCATCAAGCGGGGCGAAGAAGCCGCCCGAGCCGCTCTTCCTCAGATCAAGCAGCTTGTATCCGAATAGATTTTGATTGCGGCACTTTTCCCATATGTTACAATGCGTGCCCGACACGGGATTTTAAACAATGACCGTATCAACCGGTCTTGGCGATGAAAGGATCGTTTATGCTGCCGAAAGGGAACAAATTGCGGTACATTTTTGTGGAATTGGCGCATCATCTGCCGTTTTCGATTTTCGGGGTCACGATGGGATTGATCTTCATGGGGGTTCTGACGTTCTTCGCGGTTCTCCTGGGGGCCGAAAAAATGCTGCCGACGGCGTCGCGGGAACTCTTCCATATTTTTCATCCCGCGCACGTTCTGTTGAGCAGCGTGACAACGACCGCGATGTTCTGGAAACACGAAAAAAGGATGTTCAAAGCCCTCATCGTCGGGTTCGCCGGCTCGGTCGGGATCTGCGGGTTAAGCGATATTATCTTTCCGTTTTTCGGAGGACTGCTGATGGGGGCCCCGATGCAGATGCATGTCTGCATTATCCAGGAGCCGGGATTGGTCTTTCCCTTTGCGATCATCGGGGTGCTGGCCGGATTTTTTGTCGTCACCGCCATCGAGCGCTCGACGGAATATTCACATTCCGCCCATGTCTTTGTCAGCAGCGCGGCTTCGCTCTTGTACATGCTGGCCTTCGGGCTTGAAGGCTGGACGGACATGGCCGGGGGAGTCTTTCTTGTCACGGTCATCGCCGTCATGATCCCGTGCTGCTTGAGCGATATCGCGTTTCCGATTTTATGCGTCCACCGCAATTGTGATCACGATTAGAGGGGCGGTTATCCGTTATCTGTTCGCTCCATGGCGGCTTAAACGTCAAACGATTTTAATGGCCCGGCCCGCCTCACTGACTCGGCGGGCGTGATAAACGGCGCGACTTATTCGTCGCGCCATCACCCCCTCATCGCCTGCGGCGGTTCGTCGAACAGTGACAGGCTAAGCGTGATCGTAAAATTTTTGACAAGCCGCCGAATTCCGCAAACAGATAACGGATAACCTTTTGAGGAGGAGAAAGGTAAATTGAAATTAGACATTCTCAAAATCGGTTCGCGCGGCAGTCGTCTGGCGCAGGTCCAGGTCGAGGAGGTCTTTTCTCTTCTGGCACAGACGGGAACGGACGCGGCGCATACGTTAACGACCTATCAAACGCGAGGCGATCACGACAAATCCACGTCGCTGCTGATCAGTCCGGCGGATGATTTTTTTACCGACACCCTGGATGAGGCCCTGCTGAAAGGCGAGATTGATGCCGCCGTCCATAGCGCCAAGGATCTGCCGAAGGCGCTGCGTCCGGGTCTTAAAATCTTTGCTCTGACGGCATCGCGGGATGAACGCGACGCCTTTGTCGGGCGAAAAAAACTTTCAGAGCTTGAGGCTGGAGCAAAAATCGGGACAAGCAGCGCGCTGCGAAAAGACGGGATTCTGGCCATCAATCCCGCGGTCCAGATCGTTGACATCCGCGGGACCATCCAAGAACGATTAAAACTTTTTCACGACGGCACCTGCGACGGATTGATCGTGGCCGCCTGCGCGTTGAAACGGCTGGTGCTGGAGAGCGAAATCACGGAGATCATGCCCTGGGACGGAACGCCGTTGCAGGGACAGCTGGCCGTTGTGGGACGGGACGGGGATGGGACGACACAAAAGATTTTCGCCGCGATCGATGTCCGCAAAACATACGGACGGGTGACCCTCGCGGGGGCAGGGCCCGGGGACCCGGAATTGATGACCGTCAAGGCCATCAAGGCCCTGAAAAAAGCGGATTGCGTTTTTTACGATTACCTGGTCCATGAAAATCTGCTTGACTACGCCCCGGACGCCGAAAAAATTAATGCCGGCAAACGCAAAGGCGGGCACACCATGCCCCAGGCCGAACTGTCGCGGATGCTGCGGCAAAAAGCGATGGCCGGCAAGACGGTTGTACGGCTTAAAGGCGGCGATCCGTTCATTTTCGGACGGGGGGCCGAGGAAATCGAGTATCTGCGGTCTTACCATATCGGCGTGGATGTCATTCCCGGCATCACGTCGGCGACAGGCATCCCGTCGAGTTTAGGAATCCCGTTGACCGCGCGGGGGGTATCATCATCAGTCGCCTTTGTCAGCGCCCATACCGAAGACGAGAGCGACACAGCGCCGCAGCCGGTCTTGATTCCACACGCGGAGACCCTGGTTTTTTTTATGGGGCTGACAAAACTGCCTGAGATTGTCCAGTCCCTGCGCGCCGCCGGATGGAAAGACACCACACCCGCGGTTGTCATTTCAAAGGGGACACGGGCCGATGAGAAAGTCGTCCCCGGGTTGCTGCGCGACATGGAAGATCTCACGGCAAAAGAAAACCTGTCTCCACCGGCCCTGATCATTGTGGGTGAAACGGTCAGATTTTTCCAAAACGGCTCGCGTTTCCGGGAACGGATTCTCTACCTGGGGACAAACCCCGAAAAATACAAATCTCTGGGAACGATCATCCACCATCCGATGATCGCCGTTTCGCCGGCTACAATCGACCCCGGGGATGCCCGGCACATTCTGGACGGGTTGCCGCGAACCGATCTGATTCTTTTGACCAGCCGTTTCGCGGTGCGGTATTTTTTTGAATTTTTACGGCGACAGGGATTCGATCGAAAGGCCTTGCGCGCCGTCGATTTTGCCGTCATCGGCGAGGACACGGCGCGGGCGCTTGTGAATCACGGCTTTTATCCCCTCGTGACCGCCGAGGAAGAAACGAGCGAAGGCCTCCTGTCGGCCCTGGAAAAAAGTCTGGCCCTTCACGGCAAACGGATTGTCTTCCCTCGATCGTCTCTGCCTAACCCTTTTTTAAAAACCGAATTGGAAAAACGGGGCTCCATCGTCGACGAAATCACGATTTATCAAAACACCAAACCACCCCAACGCGATCTGCCGGCGGGCCCCATTGATAAAATCCTTTTCACAAGCCCATCAACCGTCGGCAACTTTCTGCAGGATTACGGGAGAATCCCCCGCGAGTGGCAGATTTTGGCCAAAGGCAGCCGCACCCGGGAGGCCCTTGCCGCGGCAGGATATTCCAGCGAAGTCCTTGTCTTTGAATAAAACATGTATTATAGTCATACCTGTTTAACCGCATATCGCCTAATTCGTATCGTGTAATTCATATCTCGTATCTCGAGATACGGAATACGAGATACGGAATACGAGATACGATCCTATGAACATCCCACGTTACCGCCGGCTCAGAACTTCGAAGGCCATCCGCAGCCTTGTCCGCGAGACCCGTCTGACCAGGGACGATCTTATCCAGCCTTTTTTTGTCATCGACGGCAAGAACACCGCAGAATCCATCGCCTCCATGCCCGGGATCAACCGTTATACCATCGATCTGTTGCTCAAGGAGATTGAAACATATCTCAAGGCCGGGGGAACGGCGGGCTTATTGTTTGGCATCCCTTCCTTAAAGGATCCTCTGGGCCGCCAGGCGTACGAGGCCGACGGGCTGATCCCCACGGCCGTGCGCGCGATCAAAAAAAAATTCCCGGAATTTTTTGTCATCACCGACGTCTGCCTCTGCGCTTATACGGACCACGGCCATTGCGGCGTCCTCAACGGAGCGACGGTCGATAATGACGCGACCCTTCCGCTTTTGGAAAAAATGGCGCTCGCCCACGCCCGCGCCGGCAGCGATTGCGTTGCCCCATCGGATATGATGGATTTTCGCGTCGCCCGCATCAGGGACGGGCTTGATAAAAATCATTTTCAGGATACGCTCATCCTGTCCTACGCGGTCAAATACGCCTCGGCGTACTACGGCCCGTTTCGCGAGGCCGCCCAGTCCTCGCCGTCCTTCGGCGACCGCCGGACGTATCAAATGGACCCGGCCAACAGCCGCGAGGCCCTGAAAGAGGCGAAACAGGATGTGATCGAAGGGGCGGATATGGTGATGGTCAAACCGGCCCTGGCGTATCTGGATATCATCAGTGTGCTGCGCCGAACATTGGATATTCCGGTTGTCGCCTACAATGTGAGCGGCGAGTACTCCATGATCAAGGCGGCGGCGCAGAAAAAATGGCTCAGCGAGCAGGACGTCGTCCTCGAGACATTAACCGCAATGAAAAGGGCGGGAGCCGATATCATCATCAGCTACCATGCCCGGGAAGCGCTGGAATGGCTAACCGCTCCTTAGAACTTTTTTCCGAGGCCGAAAAGGTGCTGGTTGGCGGCGTCAACAGCCCGGTCCGTTCTTTTAAAGGGGTGGGAGGCCGGCCGCTGG
>CAYHZK010000033.1:0-16362 GCA_964361085.1 uncultured Planctomycetales bacterium | reverse complement strand
GGCCGGCTCCATGGCGGCGGCTGGCGGCGGTCCATCTCGCGTTATCCGTCACAGCCATTTTGAGTTTGCCGCAAATCCTGATTGTGTCGGTCCTGCTGGGGTTTTATAAAAGGAAAGACTGGAAGGCGTATCTTCTCCCCGCGTTCATTCCCGCCGGGCTTTGTCTGTTTTATTATTTATCCGCTCCGCATTATCATTTCTGGCTGCAATTTTCGGTCGAGCAGTATATCCGCGCGAATATTTCTCGCGACCGGTTGTATGTTTTGCTGCTCTATGGGACGATTTTAGGCGTGTATGCCCTGCAGCAAAAAGTCAAAATTTTTAAATTGCCGCTGGATGGCAGTATTCTGGCGGCGGCGCCGTTTGGGGTGTTGCTGGCCGGCATGATCTTTTCGGCAAGTGTTACATTGTTTGTCTTGAAGGCGAGAGAGATGTCCGGAGAAAGTCATTTTCCGGTGACGGAGAAATATTTTATCCATCTGATGCCGGCGGGCATCGTGGGCACGGTTTTGTTTTCGGATGCGATCGTGCGCGCGTTCCGAAAACATGTGTGGGTTTCGATTGTGATGGCCGGGGGTATCGCCGCGCTGGTTGTCCCTCGGTTCTTTAAGGTGATGCATGACATCTTGAAACAGTATCCGCATTTGATCTCTTGAAAGGGGACGGTATGATATCCGGCAAAAACAATGTTCTGGTCCAGGGAACGCTTGTTCTCTTGATTCTCCTGCTTGGTCTCGGGTTTTTTTTCGCCGCGCAAAAACCGTTGTGGAACGACGAGATTTTTACGCAGAATCGCAGTGTTGATCGCCTGACGTATGCCGGCATCCTGACCGGCAAAGTTCCGGAAGGGAACATCACCCCGCTTTTTTATCTGACACAAAAAGCGATTTGCGACGCTTTCGGGTTTAAGCTGCCGTTTGTGTGGGACGGGGCCTGGACCGTCACGGATTTTTCTGCCCAGATGATCATGCGCGTTCAGCCCAACCTTGCCATGTCCCTGGCGATCACGCTGGTGTTTTATTTTTTCGCGAAGGTTTATTCGCCGGGGGCCGGGCTTTACGCGCTCCTGGTCGCGCTGTCATCCTACATGGTCTGGATCTATTGGGTGGACAGCCGGCCCTACGCCCTGTGGTTCTTTTTGACGACGGCGCAGACGCTGCTTTTGCTCTGCTTTTTGAAGCAAAAAGAAAACGGAAGGCCGATCCCCTGGCTGACGGCCGTTCACCTTCTGCTGTCGTTGACGGCCGTCTTAAGTCTTCTTCAGATCGTTGCGGTTTCGCTGATTTTATTTCTGCGGGGCTGCCGGACGTGGCGGCCGTATGTCTTCTTAACGGTTGTTCCCGTCGCCCTGTGCCTGTTTTATCATTCCTATTCCCCGAAATATTCGTTTTGGTTCTCGGATTCGCCGGTGCAGCTCATTTCCGCGAGCATCCCCAAGGAACGTCTGGCCCTGATGACGGGCCTGATCGGGATTCTTGCATTTTTGGCTTTTAGAAAAAAAGAGGACGCCTCAGTCCCGGTTGTCCGGAGGCTTTTGGGCGTCAGCGGGGCGTATTTTCTGTTTGTGATCGTGATCTTTGTCGAATCGGTCTTGCTGCTTGCGCTGTTCAAGCTGAAGGCCGGCGCCGGTCAGGAAGGGTTCCCGCTTTCAAACCGGTATTTTATTTATCTGACGCCCGTCGGCATCGTGGGGACGGCCTTGTTTTCGGTGGAACTGATGCGGGCCTTTTCAAAACGGATCGGGGCGCAGGCGGTGCTTGTGGTTGTCTTAGGGCTGGTGCTTCTCTTCAGGATGGTCAGGACGTGGCAGCTGGTGAAGGGATACTACCATTTTTGATCCGCCGTTCGCATGCCATCCTGTTGGGGAGCTTGGGGAGGTTTGTTTCGCGCCTTATGATTCAAAAATATGGCGATCGCGATGAGAAACAGCGGAACGATGGGGAGCATGTAGCGGGTCAGGACAAAGAAAAACGAGTGGACGGCGCCGAAAAAGAAGATGAGCGTCATGGCAAAATAAGGGATGCCCGTGTCATCGGCTTTGAAACGAAATGCCGCGATCAACAGATGAAAAAAGGCGATGAGGGAGATCACGGCCATCAAAAGCCGCAGTCCGTTTTTGAAAATTGTATTATTGAAAAGCCGGGTCAGCCCCGACGGATAGCTCACAAACCCGAGCTTGGTGCTTTCCCAAAAAAAGATTTTTCCTCCCTCGACGGCCATCAAGAGGCCGTATTGTACCGGGTTTTTCTGTATCTCCCCGACGGATAACCGCAGCATCTTCCGATTGATTTCCGGCCGCGGCAGTCCCTCTCCGGTCAATGTTCTGAGTTTGCTCATCCCCAGGGCATCCGACGGCTGGTAAGACCAGAACCGGCATTCCTCTTCTCCGAAGACGGAGTTGCAAAACCCTTCGCCCGGCATATAAGCCAGCGCCGTCAGCCAATGGCGCATGGTCAAGGGCTGCATCCGCCGGGCGGTATTGCCGTACAGCGCCCAGGCCCCGCGGTTGGTGACGGTGAAGGTCCCGTTAAAATGCTGGTTCAGGGATTTGTAGCCAAAGAAAGCGGCGTAAAACGTTAAAAAGGCGATTAGGGTGAAGATGATCATTCTGACCAGCCGTTTTCGATCGTGGAACAGCGCGAACACAATAAGCCCCAGAAGAAAAAGGGGCCCCACCACCTCAAAAGCCCCTTTGATCAGGGTCGTCAGGACCAGGATGACTCCCAAAAGGATTCCCCATCCCGTCATTTTTATGGGAGAGATTTTTTCCAGATTTTGAAACGTGTGCCCGGTGAGAAGGACGATCCCGAGGATCAAGGGGTACGCGAGGATTTCCGAATAGAGGCTCAAGGCCGAGTTGACGACGGCCGGCGAGAGTCCCAGATAAAGGATCGTCGCGGCGGTGGTGAGGAGCGAGATCTGTAATTTTTTAAGGATTTTCAACATCAGAACCATGCTCAGAAAGAGGATCGAGAACTGGAAGAACACCAGAAGGTACAAATAGGGTGTCGCGAGCATATCCGCGGCCCGCATGCAGAGGGAGATAAAGAACGGATACAAGGGTTCGCGGTTGGGCCCGGTCCGGAAAAATTCGGCCCAGCCCTGCTGATAAATCATTTTTCCCAGATTTTCGTAATCAAACGAATCCCAACGGATCTGCGTCTCGGCGGTAAAAAAGAGATAGAACCAGTAGACAAGAGGCAGGGGGAAACTGATAAAAACGGCCAGCCGTTCGCTGAAAGGATATCGTTTGGGAGGAGCCGCAGCTTCAGTCATGGTGCCGATTGTATCCCAACTTGGGGGAGAAGACAAATACTTCTTTGGGGAAATAAAATTTGACGGGGAGGGAATGTTCATATTAGGATAAACCAAATTGCAAAACCTTTTTATATTCAACTCCCGCGATTTTTGATTTTTTGGTTTCCCGGACTTTGATAATACCGTGTGATCATTTCGTAACGATTTGAAAGGAACGCCCCATGGTCAAGATTCATGTCGATTTTTGCCGGAAATGGAAGATAACGCGCATGGCGTTTTTTGGATCCGTTTTGCGCGACGATTTCCGGCCGGTTGTCTCCGTGGAGGATGATCTGAAAGAACCAGAATCAAAAAGAAGGATCAAATGATGTCCGCCGGGGACAGGGATTTGGAAACAACAAAACCTTTGCCGACTAAAAATCGACGGGGGTTTTTTGTTTGAGAGGAGGAATCGCGATGAATTATTCGATGCTGACGGACAAAGAATTGGGGGACTTGTTTTTTACTGAAGAAGACCGTCTCCCTCGGGCGGCGGTTGATGAGGTGCTCCGCCGCGGAGAACGGATGGCGCCCCCGCTTTCGGACATTGTCTCCAATCAGTTCAATTGGACCCGGCCGTTCCCGGAGTGGTGGGCCGTGGTCCACGCCAGCTTTCTGCTCGGCGCCATCGGGACGGAATCGGCGGTCGTCCCGCTTTTGCGCGCGCTGCGCTGGGCCGACGCCTTTGATTGTGATTGGGTCACAGAGGCCATGCCCGCGATGCTCGGCCGCGTGGGCCCGCCGGCCATCCCGCATCTCAAAGCCATGGTCATGGACCAGACAACCGGTTGTTTTGCCCGGTCAATGGCTATGGAGGGGCTGGGCTTGATGGCCCGGCACAATCCCGAAATCAAACAGGACATCGGCGCCTTCCTTTATTCGGTGTTCGCGGATGAGAAAAATGATCTGGATGTCAAGCAATTCGCCGGCAACACCCTCCTTGATCTGAGGTGCGCCGAGTACAAAGAACCGCTTTTGGCCTTCGGACGGGAGGAGCGGATGCGCCAGGAAGAGGACAGATTTTATCCCGTCCATTTTGACGATGACGACGTCGAGAGGGCGTTGGGCAGCGGCGGGCAGGGCAGGCCCGCGTATGACCGGGACTGGATGTCCTTTTATGACGACGAGGAAATCGAGGCCAGGCAGAAACGGTGGCGGAAGGAAGAGGAAGACCTCCGGAAAGAATCAATGCCGGCCAACATAAAAATCGGCCGCAACGCCCCCTGCCCCTGCGGCAGCGGGAAAAAATTCAAAAAATGCTGTCTGGGGAAGACGGGGGAGGGGTGAATGGGAGAATGAAGGGGATCTTCATTAGAAGTTGTAGGTGTCGTATGATATACTGAATTTCTTCCCAGCGGCAGCGAGGAGAAAATACAGAAAGCGCGGCATGGAAAAGCTGGAGTTTTGAAAGGGGATGGGAGTTATGGCCAGGATTCACGTCGATTTTGACCGTCAGCGTCTTATTGATTTTTGTCGAAAATGGGACATCACGCGCATGGCTTTTTTCGGGTCCGTCCTGAGGGACGATTTTCGTCCCGACAGTGATGTGGATGTTATGGTCGTCTTTCATCCCGACTCACATTGGAGTTTGTTTGATATTGTTGAAATGAAACTGGAATTGGAAGAAATTTTTAAACGGCAGGTGGACATTGTGGAAGACGGAACAATCAGAAATCCCATAAAACGCCGATGCATTTATGAAAATCTTGAGGTGATCTATGAGGCCTGACGATAGGGATTTGGGGTATATATGGGACATGCATGACGCGGCCTGCCAGGTGCAGGAATTCGCGCAAGGCAAATCATTCGATGATTATCGTCAGGATAAAAAATTGCGCCTGGCAACCGAGCGCCTGCTTGAGATTATCGGCCAGGCCGCCAAAGAAATATCGGAGAATTTCAGAACGCGTTATCCGGATGTGCCGTGGGCAAAAATTATCGGTTTGCGTAATGTTCTGGCTCATGAATATGGTGAGGTGAAAGATGAAAAGGTTTATCTTGTAGCCGCGAAAGATATTCTGGTGTTGGCAGGCCAGTTAAAACAAATATTGACGGAACATAATGAACCCCACGGGACGTGATAATTTATAGCGACCCATCCTGAGTTGCTGGAGGGATCCGGATTTCAAAAAAGCAAAACCTTCGCCCGTAAAGTCCGCGAGGGTTTTTTTGTTTTCGAAGAAATGATATTATGACGACCGGTCCTGTTCAGACATTGAGAACCAAATCGTCCGTTGACTACGCGTTCCTCCTCAACAAGGTGCGTAAAGTTCTTATCGAAGGACAAAGGCGCGTCGAAGTCGAGCGCGTCTGCGTTTACTGGGAAACAGGGGACCTGATCCACCGCCATATTTTGAAATATGAACGCGCCCTGCGCGGCCAAGAGACCGTTCAACGTCTGGCCGCGGACCTGGGGGTGAGCGATACGGTCCTGCACCGTTGCGTTAAATTCGTCCAGAAATATCCCGACAAAAGAAAAGTGGCCACCGGGCCACTTTTCTCGTGGAGCCATTATCGCCAGTTGATCGCCGTTGCCAACGACAAAGAACGTCTGCGTCTGGAAAAGGCCGCGGCCGGCAAGGGCTGGTCGGCCGATGAACTCACCGCCCGCGTTCGAGAAGAAAAATATCGCGTGGAAGGACAAAAGATTTCAACGCCGGCCGGCCGCGAGCTGCTGACACCGCTGCGCGGGGCAGTTTATACTTACCGGCTGGTTGAGCGTCCGAACCTCCGCGCGGGCGACGGGTCCGGATTGCTGGTTGATTTGGGCTTCGGGGTTTACCACGAGGTGGACGGCCGTTCATTATCCGGCTTTGCCGAAGACGACATTGTCGAAATCCGGCCCAAAGAGGATGCTTACAAATTGACCAAGAGCAACCGCGCCGTCAAAGACCTCTACACGTACGCGGCGTACGTGGAGAAAGTCATCGACGGGGATACGGTCAAGGCGCGGCTGGATTTGGGTTTTAAGGTCTGGACGCGGCAAGTTCTGCGCCTGCGCGGTCTTGACTGCCCCGAAGTCGGCGCTGCGGCCGGTGAGGAGGCCAAGGCCTTCGTCCGCTCCCATTTAAAAGAATCCCGGCAGATCATCGTCCGCAGTTCTGTTTCCGACAAATACGACCGGTATCTGGCCGATATCTTCATCCCGCGCGATGAAGACCCCGACCCCACGACGGATATTTATCTGAACAACCTGCTGCTGGAGACGGGAAGAGCGGTGAGGATGGGGTAGAAAAAAGGAGGGAAGGCAATGTCAGAAATATATGAGGTCTTCATGGAAATCGCCGGCCCCGCGGCGATGTTCACCAGGCCGGGGGCGGCACCGGATCAGAGGAAGGGAAGTGGTTATGAATGAAAATCAAATGACAATGTATGAAACCGAAGACGGACGTGTCCGCATAGACGTTTTGTTTGATAAAGAAAATGTCTGGCTGACGCAAAAGCTGATGGCGATGCTGTTTGAATGTTCTGTCGATAACATTTCTTTACATCTGAAGAATATTTTCGCTGAAAGGGAGTTGGATGAGAAATCAGTTGTCGAGGATTTCTCGATAACTGCCGCAGACGGCAAGAAATATAAAACAAAACATTACAGCCTCGAAGCCGTTATCTCCGTGGGTTATAGAGTCAACTCCGCCAGGGGCCCGGCCGCCATGTTCACCAGGCCGGATACGGGGGCGGCGGTATTCAAAGTGATGCGGAATGGCTATGAAAAATAAAATGCCACAATGTTATGCTCATAGTTTGCCGGATCAACCGCCGGAAAAATGGCAGCTATTGGAAGACCATTTAAGAAACGTCGCCGAAGAAGCCCGAGAATTTGCGATTCCGTTTCGATCTGAGGATTGGGCGTGGAATGCCTCTTATCTTCACGACCTTGGCAAGGCGGATTCGGCTTTTCAAGGGTATCTGCTACGTTCAAATGGATTAGACGATACGGGCTATGATGACGGAAAAGTAAATCATTCTTCAGCGGGAGCGGCTTTTGCGGAAGATAGACTTGCTTTGCCCGGGCGTATTCTATCGTACCTTGTCGCGGGTCATCATGCTGGTTTGCCGGACTGGTATGCTGCTGATTCCGGTAATGCGGCGTTGCAGGTTCGGCTTGTGGAAGGTCGGGAGAATTTGACCCGTATTCGGCCTTTCGCTGAGAAAATTTTTAGTCAGGTGTCTTCTTTAAAACGGCCACCTGATTATGTTAAACCTGCGAATTTCCACTTTTGGGTAAGAATGTTGTTTTCTTGTTTGGTCGATGCTGATTATATTGATACCGAACGGTTCATGGAACAAAGCAAAGCTAAACAACGCGGTCAGTTCCCGACGTTAGAGAGTTTGGCTTTACCGTTTTTTCATGCTTTGCATGAATTAGAGCAAGAGGCCGCGAAGACACCGGTGAATTTGATTCGTCGAGAAATTCGGCGTGTGTGCGAACAGAAAGCGGAGTTGTCTCAAGGAATATTCTCTTTAACCGTTCCAACTGGCGGCGGCAAGACGCTGTCTGCGATGGCTTTTGCTCTGCGCCATGCGTTAAAGCGTAATGAGAAACAAGATACTCCCGGCGCTCATGTGCGGCGGGTGATCTATGTGATTCCTTATACCAGCATCATCGAACAGACCAGTCGTGTTCTGGCCGGCATTTTAGGTCGTAAAAATGTTGTAGAGCATCACAGCAATTTAAACCCGGATAAGGAAACCTTGCGTTCCCAGCTCGCGACCGAGAATTGGGATGCACCTATTATTGTCACAACCAATGTCCAATTTTTTGAGTCGCTTTATGCCGCAAAACCGAGCCGATGCCGCAAACTTCATAACATCATCAACAGCGTCGTCATTCTTGATGAGGCCCAGCTTCTGCCGCCGGAACTGCTCACCCCTTGTGTGGATGGGATGAATGACCTGGTTCGTAATTACGGCGTGACGCTGGTGCTGGCGACCGCTACCCAACCTGCGTTGCCTAAACTTGATCCGCCGGTTGAAATCATCCCGCAGGGAATGAATCTTTACGAGCGTTTGAAGCGGACTGAAATCAATTTTCCTTCGTCGTTGAAGGAGACAACGGATTGGCCTTCGTTGGCACAGCAATTGCAACGGCACGATCAAGTGTTGTGTGTTGTCAATACGCGGCGAGATTGCCATGATTTATTCAAGCTTATGCCGAAAGGGACGATCCATCTTTCTGCGCTTATGTGCGGTGCGCATCGTTCGGCGGTTATCCGTTTGATCCGCTGGCGACTGCGCAAAGGTCTGCCGATACGTGTTATCAGCACTCAATTGGTTGAGGCTGGTGTAGACATTGATTTTCCGGTTGTCTATCGGGCTCTATCAGGAGTCGATTCTATTGCGCAGGCGGCGGGCCGGTGCAATCGCGAGGGCAAGTTGAATGATTCCGGGATGATCGGTGAGGTGCATGTTTTTGTGCCTCCCAAATCAGCTCCACGCGGTTTACTGCTCAAAGGTGAGAATACAACTCGTGAGCTTTGTTCATTGCCGGAATTCGATCTTCACAAACCGGACACCTTCATCCGGTATTTTCAGTCGTTTTACTCCAGAATCAATAATACGGGTAGTCAGTTTCATGACTTGCTCATCAAAGATGTGAACCCGACTCTTTATGTTCAGTTTCGAACCGCGGCTGAACAATTCAAACTCATTAAAGACGAGCACCAGCGCACCGTCATTGTCCGGTATGGTCGTAATGAAAAACTGTTGAACACTCTGCGGATTGTTGGCCCGACTCGTGAGATTATGCGTCAATTGCAGCGCTACTGCGTGCATTTGCCGGTACGCATGGTTGAAAAAATGAAATTAGACGGGATGATTGAGGAAATGCACGATGGTATTCTGGTGCAGGCTTGGCCGTCGATGTACAAAAAGGATATTGGTCTGGATGTCTTCTTGGAGAATTTACCGATAGAGGATTTGATTATCGATAATCCAAATCAAAACAATGTGAGGTGATGCTATGAAGGGATTTTGTCTAGAAGTGAGCGGGTCCTATGCCTGCTTTACCCGACCGGAAATGAAAGTAGAACGCGTCAGCTATGATGTCATCACTCCATCCGCTGCGCGTGCTGTTTTCGATGCGATTCTATGGAAGCCGGCCATCCGCTGGTGTGTTAAGAGAATCGAAGTGTTGGCTCCGATACGCTGGATTTCTGTCCGACGCAATGAAGTGGGTAAGGTCGCTTCGCCCCGTAGTAATGGAATTTTCATTGATGATGGTACGACACGCCAACAACGAGCTGGGCTCTTTTTACGTGATGTGAAATATCGTCTTCATGCTGAGTTTGAATTTATCCCGCCTGATAGGCGAAGCAAGGTCTACAATCCTGTTCCGGATTATTTAGTGGATACTGAGGAGGTTGAGGAGTTGCGTAAGCCGGATGTTCGAAAAGACGAAACCGAAGCGAAATATGCCGCTATGTTCGAGCGGCGCGCTAGGAAAGGCCAGTGCTTTAACCAACCGTATCTTGGCTGCCGCGAGTTCGCTGCAAGTTTTCGCTTAGTTTCCAGTCGTGCGGATGAGAATACGTACTGGACAGAACAAGAGATTGCTCTCGCAGAACAGGCAAAAAGGGAACTCTCTGGTATCCGCGAATTGGGTTGGATGCTTTACGATTTAGATTTTACTAGCCCTCTTGATCCCCAGCCGATGTTTTTCCGGGCAACGATGGAGAACGGGGCGATCAATACTGATCGAAAAGAAGTGGAGGTGAGAGGATGATCTTGCAGGCACTTAATGAGTATTATGAACGGAAGCCTTCGCTTCCACGATACGGTTTTGCGATAAAGACCATTCCATATATTTTGATTTTGAATCCTGACGGTACTCCAGCTTCTTTTGAAACGACATATCAAGGGAGCGGGAAAAATCGACAAGCACAATCTTTTCTTGTGCCCTTGGCTGTAAAGAGATCGGTTGATATTGATTCGAATTTGTTATGGGATAACCCAGAATATGTTTTAGGCGTTGTTTTGAAGGGGAAAAAACGCTCTGCCAAGAAAACAATCGAGGAAGTTGAAAAGAGAATTAACGAACAGCATGAAGCATTCAAAAAGCGAATAGAAGACATATGCTTTATTCAAGATAAGGGATTGAATGCAGTTAAATTATTTTTGCAAAAGGAGAATAAAATATCACTCGTCCGATCTCTGGGAGGACCATGGGCTGATCTTATTAAAGAAGGAGCTAATCTATCGTTTAAACTGACAGGTGATAATTGTCTGGTTGCGGAAAGACCTGCTGTGGTAGCTGCAATTAAAAAAAATGTCGATGATATCGCGACATCCTCTGTTAATAATAGCAACCTCTGTCTGGTTTCAGGACGCAAAGAATCTATCGCAAGAAAGCATTCTGCCATCAAAGGCGTCATCGGAGCGAAAACAAGTGGCGCAAACATTGTTTCATTCAATCTTGATGCTTTTAGGTCTTTTAATAAGAAACAGGGCGCGAATGCCCCAATTGGTAACATCGGCGCCTTCGCTTATACCACAGCCCTTAATGATCTTTTAAGTAAGGAATCAAAACAAAAGATGCCGGTGGGGGATGCTTCCACAATCTTTTGGTCTCAAAAAGCAAACGTCTTTGAACAAGAAGTCATTGATTTCTTCGGAGAGTCTCCAGAGGATGATCCGGGTAGGAATGTGCGAGCTGTTGAAAGCCTTTTTAAGTCCGTTCATACTGGAGCATTCAGTCCGGATGACGAAAAAGATAAGTTTTATGTTCTTGGTCTTGCTCCCAATTCCTCCCGAATCGCCGTTCGATTCTGGATTGTTGATACAATCAGAGGCATGTCGGAGAAAATTTGTACACATTTTTCGGACACAGAAATTGTAATTCCTATTCGAAAAAAAGACAATTGGTCGCGATGGTTACCTCTTAATGCATTACTGGCAGCTACAGCAAATGAAACAAAATATGACAACAAGAAACCAAATCTTGTTCGTTTTCGTAATAAGTATTACGACGTGAAACCGAATCTTGAAGGTGACATGATGCGTTCGATTTTTGAAGGATTACCCTATCCCCAGACTTTGTTGCAGGGAGCTATTCGCCGCATTCGTGCAGAACAGGATGTCACTTATCCTCGAGCTGCGTTAATTAAAGCATGTATTAATCGTTCAATACGATTCAAAAATCCGGAAATAAAGGAGGAATTAAAAATGAGTTTGGACAAGAGTAATCAAAATATTGGTTATCGGCTGGGACGGTTATTTGCGACACTCGAGCGAATCCAAATCAGGAAGTTTACGCAGAAAGGGGGCAAGGAACCGAATTCAACAATACGGGACAGATATTATGGTTCAGCATCTGGAACACCAGTCACGGTTTTTGGGACATTGATTCGACTCAGCAAGCATCATCTTGCCGGTCTTGAGAATGCGGGAGAGCGAATCAATTTTGAAAAGTTGCTTGGAGAAATCATGGACGGGATAAATGATTTTCCTGCATATTTAGGGCTCGATGATCAGGGCCGGTTTGCCATCGGCTACTATCATCAGAAAAATGATAAATAATAACCGAAAGGAAGTCGAGATGAGTAACTCTATTGAGAACCGTTATGATTTTGTTTTAATTTTTGATGTCAAGGATGGCAATCCTAATGGTGATCCCGACGCAGGCAATCTACCGCGCGTAGACGCCGAAACGGGCTGCGGACTTGTCACCGACGTTTGTCTAAAGCGTAAGGTGAGGAATTATATCGCATTGACAAAAAAGTACGAATCTCCGTTCGATATTTATATCAAAGAGAAGGCTGTATTGGGAGATGCCCACTTTGCCGCATTCAAAAAGCTCGGTATCGACACTGGTGAGGAATCACGTAAACCCGTTCCCTCTGATTTGAAAGAAGCGTTTGCTGAACTCGAATTACCTGAAGGGTTGGTCTTCAATGAAGGAGAGGAAGATCAATCCGGAGAACTTATCGTTGCGTCAGATGCTGATAAGAAGGCGATCTCTGCTTGGATCAAAGAGGAGAAACTCGATAAGAGAACTGCCGGATTGATCAAAAACGCTCTTAAGGATGCAAAGCCTCGAAAGCCAACTGCGGAAGAAACAGAAAAGGGAAAAAAGCAGATGTGCAAAGATTTTTATGATATTCGCACATTCGGCGCAGTTCTTTCCCTTAAATCGGCTCCTAATTGCGGTCAAGTTCGTGGTCCTATTCAAATGACGTTTGCACGATCCGTTCACCCTATTGTCTCGTCTGAACATTCGATTACCCGAATGGCGGTAGCAACTCAAGCAGAAGCCGACAAGCAAAGCGGTGATAACCGGACAATGGGTCGCAAAAACACTGTCCCTTACGGTCTGTACGTGGCCTATGGCTTTGTCTCCGCGCATCTCGCCGCGCAGACTGGGTTCAGCGAGGATGATCTGAAATTGCTCTGGCACGCGCTTTGTGGGCGGTCGAGCAAGGATGAGCCGTTGCAGGATTCCATGTTCGAACACGACCGCAGCGCCGCGAGGGGATTGATGGCTACCCAAGGGTTAAAAATATTTAAACATTCCAGCCCGCTCGGGAATTATCCGGCCCACAAATTGTTTGACCTCGTGAAGATCAATCGTCAAGGATCCGAAGAAGGTCAGAAACCAGCGCGTAGTTTTGCGGATTATAAAGTTGAAATTGACCGCGCACAGATTCCGCAGGGCGTGGAGTTGATCGAGTTGTTGTAAAGGATAGATACAATTTGTCTGAATATATCCCTACAATCCCCCAACCTACCCCATAACCAAAAGGAGACATCGTATGGGGAAAAACATTAAGGAACAGGATCAAACGCCGGACGATACAAAAATCGCTATATTCAAGGGAAAGAAAATCAGGAAGACGATTCACAATAACGAATGGTGGTTTTCGGTTGTAGATGTTGCGGAAGTGCTGACTGATAGCGTTGATGCCGGCGCTTATTGGAGAAAGCTAAAAGAGAGATTAAAACATGAGGGTAGTGAAGTCGTGACAAATTGTCACGGGTTGAAATTGCCAGCTCCCGATGGAAAGATGAGGGAAACAGATTGCGCCAATACGGAGGGTATGTTTCGTATAGTCCAGTCCATCCCTTCCCCCAAGGCCGAACCGTTCAAGCGCTGGCTCGCTAAGGTCGGTTATGAGCGCGTCCAGGAAATCGAAAACCCCGAATTAGCCACCCAGAGAACGCGGATGCTTTATAAGCTCAAAGGCTACAGCGACGACTGGATCGAGAAGCGTATGCGTGGGATCGCCATCCGCGAAGAATTAACTGACGAGTGGCAGAAGCGCGGAGCCGAGGAAGACAGGGATTATGAAATCCTGACCGCTGAAATATCCAGAGCGACTTTCGGAATTACGCCGGGTGAATATCAGAAATTTAAGGGCCTTCAACGCGAGAACTTGAGAGACCACATGGATGACTTTGAATTGATCTTTACCATGCTGGGTGAACGGGCCACGACAGAAATTCATCCTTATATCCCCTGTTTCTATATTCTGCCCCAAACCGAAAGGAGCATTGAGAAATGGGGACCATTAAGCCAGGGTACAGTAACCTTTTGCGGGACATCAAATCCCGCATCCGCGCCGCGCAGTATGAGGCTTTAAAAGCGGTCAACAAAGAGCTGATCTCCCTTTATTGGGACATCGGAAGGATGATCGCCGGGCGGCAGGAGGGGGAAACATGGGGAAAGTCGGTCGTGAGAGTTCTGGCGCGAGACTTGCAGAAAGAATTCCCCGGTATGCAGGGTTTTTCCCCGTCCGGTCTGTGGCGGATGCGTAATTTTTATCTCATTTACCGGGCAGATGAGAAAGTCGCACCATTGGTGCGAGAAATCGGCTGGACGCATAATCTCATAATCATGGAAAAATGCAAAGACCCTTGCCTTTTTGGGAAATCAGTACAGGCTGGAGATTGACAGGCAGGAATTTTTTATCGATATCCTGCTGTACCACCGCCGTCTGAAATGTCTCGTCGCGGTGGAGCTGAAAGTCGGCAGGTTCCAGCCGGAGTTCGTCGGCAAGATGCAGTTTTATCTGGCCGCGCTCGACGATCTGGCCAGGGAAAAGGGCGAAAATCCATCCATCGGGATCATTCTGTGCAAGGATAAAGACAAGACGATCGTTGAATACGCTCTGCGGGAATCAAAGAAACCAATCGGCGTGGCTAAATATAAAGTAGTCTCCAGGGTTCCGGCTGATCTGAAAGGTGAATTGCCGGCGCCGGCGCAAATCAAATTGTTGTTGGAGGATGTTTAATGTATTCCGAAGACGACCTTCTGCCGATTTCGGCCTTGCAGCATCTGACGTTCTGCCGCCGGCAGTGCGCGCTCATTCATATTGAGCAGTTGTGGGTCGATAATATTTTTACGGCGCAGGGTAATGTCTTGCACGAACGGGTGCACGACGAAAAGCGCGAATCCCGCCGGGACGTCCGCCTCGAACACGGGATGCCGCTGCGGTCGCTGCGTCTGGGGCTCGTCGGGAAAGGGGATGTCGTTGAATTCCATAGGGATGTTTCGGGAAAGTCCTGGCGGCCGTTTCCGGTCGAGTACAAGCGCGGCAGGAATAAAGAGGAAGAATGCGACCGCGTCCAGTTATGCGCGCAGGCGTTGTGTCTGGAAGAGATGCTGGGGGTGGGTGCCGCGTCAGGCGCGATTTATTATGGGAAAGACCGCCGGCGGGTGGAGGTCTTTTTTGATGAGGTTCTGCGGCGAACAACAGAAGACAAGGCTCGTGAATTGCATGAGTTTATCCGCGCGGGGCAGACGCCGCGACCGGTGTACGAAAAGAAATGCGACACCTGTTCGTTGTACAAATTATGCCTGCCTAAAATCATGGAAAAGAATCGTTCCGTCCGGATCTTTTTAGCCGGGCAGTTGGAGAGCTGATGAAACAATACCTCAATACGATTTTTGTCACGACACAGGGCGCTTATGTCTCCAAGGACGGGGAGACGGTGTTGATCAAGGCCGATGATGAAATCAGGATGCGCGTGCCCATCCATACCATCGGAGGGATTGTCTGTTTCGGCCAGGTGTCCTGCAGCCCGTATCTGATGGGGTTTTGTTCCGAGAATGGCGTCGCCGTGAGTTTCCTGACGGAGACGGGACATTTTTTGGCGCGGGTGATCGGTTATACCTCCGGTAATGTTTTGCTGCGCCGTCAGCAGTATCGCCGGGCGGACGACGACAAAACCTGTATCGACGTTGCAAAAAATATTTTGACGGCCAAGTTCGCCAATGGCCGGCTGGTGCTCAACCGCGCGCTGCGGGATCATGAGGAAAAGATCGATGCCGAGTCCGTCAAGAAGGCCGCGGGGAGGATCAGCTGGTCGCTGAAAGAACTGGAGCGGGAATGGACGCTGGAGGCGCTGCGCGGCCTGGAGGGCGACACCGCCCACTCGTATTTTAGCGTCTTTGACCATCTCATTGTTTCAAACAAGAAGGATTTCTTTTTTAGAGAACGGAGCCGCAGGCCGCCGTTGGATAATGTCAATTGTCTCTTGTCATTTTTATACACTTTGCTGGCGCACGATGTGCGGGCGGCGCTGGAATCCGTTGGACTGGATTCGGCGGTTGGGTTTTTGCACCGGGATCGTCCGGGACGGCCGGGGCTGGCACTGGATTTGATGGAAGAATTCCGTCCCATTCTGGCGGACCGGCTGGCGTTGTCGCTCATCAATTTGAATCAGGTCGACTCGAAGGGATTCAAAAAGTCCGAGGGAGGGGCGGTTTTGATGGACGATGAGACCCGCAAAAAAGTTTTGGTGGCGTATCAAACACGAAAACAGGAAGAAATCCTGCATCCGTTCTTGGACGAAAAAATTCCGATCGGGTTACTGTTCTTTATTCAGGCGCTTTTGATGGCGCGGTATTTGCGCGGTGATATCGACGGGTATCCCGCGTTTATCTGGAAATGATCTAAAACGGAGAAAACAGATGTTTGTTTTGATCACTTATGATGTCGCTGTCAACGAAAACGGCGGAGCCAGGCGTCTGCGCCGGGTGGCCAGGGCTTGTCTCGATTGGGGACAGCGGGTTCAGTTTTCGGTTTTTGAATGCATTGTGGCGCCGGATCAATGGGTGATGTTAAA
>CAYHZK010000032.1:0-16666 GCA_964361085.1 uncultured Planctomycetales bacterium | reverse complement strand
AATCTTCGAACTTAACAACTTTCCTTCAGGCTCATTATTGAACTAGAAAAGACTTATCACGGGCCTTAAATTTACGCCGTGTTTTTTCATCCTGGACGAATAATTTTCACAATAAACCTGTTGATTATTTTTGCCGCGAATATAAAATGGAACCAGATCAATTCTTTCTATAACTTCCTACATCTCAATAAAATATGAATCGAAAAATCAATAAGCGCGAAAGCGAACGGCAGTGCTGCCTTGTCCCTGTCGAAGGCCGGAGAGGGTCGACCTTCTCTGATTTACAAGCCGTGGATATCAGCAGCGGAGGGATCGGCTTGACGTCGGGGAAGGCCATCCCTTTAAGTCAAAAGATCGCGGTCCAGATCGAAATAAAACCCGAAGAAGAGCCTATTGTGGTTTTAGGGCAGGTGGTCTGGGTTCGCAAATTGCTCAACTCGCAGCGGTATCGAGTGGGGCTGAAGTTTAAGAAAACGGTTTTTAAAACAGAACAGGCCCGGCTCGATCGGCATTTGGGGATTGAGTGACAGTGCCGTCTTTACCGGTGTTCAAAGAATAGCGGTCTGGTATGCAAGGACTAAAATCAGAGAATCGGCTGTTTGAACGGTTTTCCGCGCGCTTTCCCGTCAAGTTCCAGCACTCGCGGACGGATTTCGGGAGCGATGTCTTTTTGCGCGACGCCTCGGCGCGGGGAATCAAGATCACGAGCAAGGAGAAGATGTTTCTTAATGACAGCGTCTCCCTGGCTGTCAAGCTCCCCGACGGCAGCGATCCGCTCATCCTCAACGGCCGTGTCGTCTGGATACGAAATAAATCGCCCAACCTCTGGGAAGCGGGCGTTGAATTTCACAAGATCAATCTGATGGAAATTCAGAGGATTTTCCGTTTTGCCGATTTTTAAACCCTTCTTTCTTTCCCCCTCTTTTAATCTCCTTTAAAAATATTGACCGCCATTTTCGCCTGTGTTAATATTCGAAATATTTATTTTCGGGTCTAACGCGGATCAATCCATTCAATCCTTTTTAGAAAGAGCAGGTTAGAGACAACATGGAATACGGTTATTTTTCTCCCGATGGTCTTGAGTATGTCGTTACCAATCCCAACACCCCCCGCCCCTGGATTAACTATCTGACCAACGATCGCTATTGCTCGATCATCTCCCAGTGCGCCGGAGGATACAGTTTTTACAAGGACTGCCGCACCAACCGCCTGACCCGCTGGTCTCCGGAAAACTGGCATTTTGACCGGCCGGGCAAATATATCTATATAAGAGAAGGCGGCAAGGCCTGGTCTCTGACCTATCAGCCGATTCGCGTGAAACCGCAATCCTACCGCTGCCGGCATGGCCTGGGTTACACCACGATCGAAGCCGTCAATAACGGCGTTCAGTCCGACGTGACCTATTTTGTCCCCGAACAGGACGAATGCGAAGTCTGGATCGTCAGCCTGACCAACAAATCCAAAAAAGAAAAAAAGCTGGAAATCTTTCCGTATGTTGAATTCTTGATCGGCGATTATCACGAAGAGCTGCGCTATCGTAATATCATGCACCTCTACACCAGGGTCTGGTTCGACAAAGCCCATCAGGCAATTTTTGCGAAAAAGACGGCAGCGTGGGAAGGGATGAATATTCAGCCGTTTGACTCCCTGATTTTCTTCGGTTCGTCTTTATCAGTTAAGGGGTCTTGTACCCAGAAAGACGCGTTTTTGGGGCGTTATAACACCGAGGAGAAGCCTGAGGCTCTTGTCGACGGGAAGTTTGAAAATTTTCCCCTGTGTTCAGGCGAAGATTCGATCGGTTCTTTTAAGCACGCCATCACATTAAAACCGGGGCAGACAAAAGAATTCACGGTCTGTCTGGGGCAGACGACCGGCGCCCCGGAGGTCGCCCGGATGCTGGCGAAATACCGGAACATCAAAACCGCCAAAGAGGAATTGGAAAAGACAAAGGCCATCTGGCGCAGCCGTATCACCGGAAATATTGAAGTCAATACGCCGGATAAAGATTTTAACGTCCTTTACAATGTCTGGGTGAAATACCAGGTTTATATCTGCAATCTTTGGTCGCGATCCCCGAGCTATTATCATGAAGGTTCCGGCGGCCGCGGATACCGCGATTCGGCGCAGGATTCGGAGGCCGTTGTCTCGATCAACCCGCAGTTGACGCGGCAGAAGATGCTGAAGATCGCTGCCCTCATCCGTCGGGACGGCACATCGGCGCCGGGCTGGTCGGACACCAAAGGGCCTTATAAATTTCGTCCGAACAAGGATCATCAGGTTTGGCTAACCATGACGATCAGCGCCTATATCAAGGAAACGGGGGATAAGGATATTCTCAAGGAATACGTGCCTTATCTCAAAGATTCCTGGATCAAGGGGTGGGACACGGACCCGAATTTCAAGGGCGGGGCCCAGACCGACGGCGAAGGCACCCTCCTGGAACATCTGGAAAATAATTTAAGATTTTGTTTCAATGACGTCGGAGAAAAGGGTTTTCCGAAGATCGGCCATGCGGATTGGAACGACGCCATCGATGCCGCCGGGATCAAGCACAAGGGCGAGAGCGTCTGGCTCGCTCAGGCCCTGGTCCGTTCTTTAAAGACTCTGGCGGATCTTTGCGGGATCATGGGGGAGAATGGAAAAAAAGAAGAGTACCTCCAGATGGCCAAGACCATGGACGAGCGGATCAATTCCGCGGGCTGGGACGGAGAATGGTATTCGCGCGGTTTCGACGACAACGGTCAGGTCTACGGCAGCAAACAGGACAAAGAAGGAAAGATTTTTCTCAATACCCAGGCCTGGGCTGTCCTGTCCGGCGTGGCGCGTGATGAACGCTTGAAGCAGATCGTTCAGTCCGTCGATAAATATTTGAACGGCCCGCACGGTCTGGCCTTGTTTTATCCGGCGTTCTCGTCATGGGTCAAACGTTTGGGGCGGATCAGCATGTTTTCCGAGGGGACCAAGGAAAACGCGGCTGTTTTTTGTCACGCCGCCACCTTCATGGCCGTCGGTTACGCCATGGCCGGCTACGGCGACAAGGCGTATGAGGCGGTCCGCAAGATTATGCCCAACGCGCAAAAGAATATGGATCTTTACAAAACAGAACCGTATGTCCTCGCCGAATATCTGGTCGGGCCGGAAAACCCCTACCGTTACGGCGAAGGGGCGTTCACCTGGATCACCGGCTCCTCGGGATGGAATTTTATGCTGGCGACCGAATGGATCTTAGGCGCCCGACGGGATTTTGAAGGCCTGCGGATCGACCCCTGCATTCCAAAGAAGTGGAAACGCTGCTCGATCCGCAGGCCGTTCCGCGGGGATGTTTATGAAATCGAGATTCACAACCCCGACGGCAAAGAGCGCGGCGTCAAACAGATCTTTGTCGACGGCAACGAAATCAACGGCAACCTCATTGTGCCGTTTAAGGACGGCAAGGTCCATCAGGTGAAGGTTGTGATGGGGTAAGTCTTCGGCCTCTTGACTGCGAAAACAACAACAAAGCAAAAAATTCTTCTGGTCCTGTTCGGGCTATCCGTAGGCCTTGTTCTCCTTGAAATCGGCTTGCGGATAGGCGGACTTGTCTTTTTATCCCTCCAGGAACATCGCAACAAAACAGCACTCAAACAAAAAGACACGTACCGAATTTTGTGCCTCGGGGAATCGACCACGGCTTTGGGCTGGGGGGATTCTTATCCCAGTCAGCTGGAGAGAATTTTAAATCAACACAACCCCGGCATAAAATTCAGCGTGATCAATAAGGGTGTCCCCGGGACCAATACAACGCAGATCGTGGCAAATTTAGAAGATCATTTGAATCAATACAATCCCGATCTTGTCATTACCATGATGGGGATCAATGATAATTTAGAAATGATCGCTTATGATGATGATCCTTTTACAACATTGCGGATCTGCACACTGACAAGGTTTTTCCGGCAGCACCTTGCCGATAAATTTCAAGAAATGATTCCTAGAATAGCCATAACAATCAATGCGAGGGATGATAAGGCGTATATTCGACTGGCAAGATATTATGAAGGCAAACATGTTTGGGACTCATCAGAGCTTCCTCGAGTCAGAGAACTCTTGAAAAAAGCCCTGGCGATAAATCCGAAAAATGCCGAAGCCTATCTTGAACTCATGGAGTATCACCGAGAATACCGCGAATATGACCAGCTCGACGGACTCGTTAAAAAAGCCTTAAGAGTCGGTCTGGAGAATGCCGCCGTTTATGTTGAATTGGCAGGATACTACTGGGATGGTGGAGACTTTGAGCGGAGCGCAGAATTTTTGAGAAGGGCCTTGGCAATCGATCCGAAAAATGACGATGCCTATTTCAACTTAGCAGAGTATTATTTTGATCGTGGGGAGGCAGAGGAAGCCGTAGAACTGTTGAAAAGGGCTTTGGCGATCAATCCGGAAAATCGGGAGGCCTATCCGAGGCTGGTCGGATATTATTGCGACGCGGGGCAGTATGACCAAAAAGAGGAACTTTTGAAAAGAGTTATGGCGGTAAATCCTCGAAGGCGCGAGGCCTACATTGGATTGGCGGATTTCTTGTGTGGCCGGAGAAAGGATGATCAAACCAGAGAACAGGATTATTTGGCGAATTTCAAATTAGAACCAGAACACTATGATCACCGCTGCCCCCGCAATGGGGCAGAACTTATAATCGGAAGAAAAAATTATCAACGGCTTAAGAAAAGTTTGGATCAGCGGGGGATACCGTTGGTGGCTGTGCAATATCCCATGCGTAATATTGAGACGTTGAAAGCAACGTTTGAGAATCGGGACGGCATCATTTTTGTCGACAACGAAAATGTGTTTCGGGAGGCTGTCAAGCAAGGAAGCTATGATGAATATTTTGGGGACAGATTTGCCTGTAATTTCGGGCATTGCACGCCCCAAGGAAATAAACTCTTAGCAGAGAATATTGCCAATGCTGTTTTAGGCGCGCTTCAAAGATAATAGGGGTCAAGGAGTTTAGCAGGACGAGTCTGGTTGCGTTGCTTCAGCATTTTGACAAAAACAAAAGTGTATGTTACTATTCAGCTTAATTCTTGCTGGAAAATTCGTGTTTTATCTCTCTTCGCGAGAACAGTAATCTTTAAACGTCGGTAACCGGATCCTTTTCACCAGGAGCTCCCATGAGAAAAAATGTGGCGACAGGTTTCTGTCTTTTGTTTGCCGGCATCATTGGTTATCTTGGCTGTCATGGATGCGCCAGGCCGGCGCCCAAGCCCAATGTTGTTGTGGTATGGCACTGGATGACCGACCGCGATAAGGCCTTTCAGCAGCTCGCCGCTCAATATGAACAAGCAACCGGCATTAAAGTCATCTTCGAACTCTATGCTCCCTCCGATGTTTATTCCCAAAAAATCGTAGCCGCGGCCCAGGCCAAAATTCTTCCCGACATTTTCGGTATCCTCGACAAAAAATCCGTCCTCGGGTCTTTTATCAAAAGCGGCTTTGTCGCCGACCTCACGGAAGAATTCGCGAAGAATGGCGGCGAATGGGAAAACAGCCTGTTTGCCAAGGCCCTGGCCGTGAACCGTTTTGAAGCGAATAACTCTTATGGCGTTAATCCGGGTCTTTATGGCGTCCCGATCGACGTGACCAACCTCCAGATGCTTTATAACAAAAAGCTTTTAAAGAAGGCCGGCATCGCCAAACCGCCTAAAACGTTTGAAGAATTTGTCGACGCCGCCCAGGCTTTAAAACGGGTGGGAGTCAGCGGCATGGTTTCGGGATGGGGCGAGTTGTGGATGGCGGACTGTTTTGCCTCCAATTACGCGTTTAATATTATGGGGGAAGACAAGGTGATGGCGACCTTTCGCGGGGAAGTCCCTTACACGGATCCCGACTGGATCAAGGTTTTTCATGTCTTTTCGGAGCTGCGGGACAAAGGGGTTTTTGCCGAGGGGATCGTGACGAAGGCCAATAAAGACGCCGAACAGGATTTTGCTCTCGAGCGCGCCGCGTTCGCATTCAACGGGTCCTGGTGCGTGAACGTTTATCATGGGATGAATCCCAATCTGGAGTATGGCGTTATGCTGCCGCCGGCCGTGAACAAAAGTCTGCCGATGAAAATCTGGGGCGGGGCCGGGTCTTCGTTTTTTGTCAACAACAGCTCGGCCAATAAAGACAAAGCCGTCGCGTTCCTGAAATGGCTCACCGCCAAGGAACAGCAGGCTTTTCTCACCCGGGAGACCAAGAATCTTCCCGCCAATAAACAAGCCCTGTCCGCCATCCCTCAGATTTTGGCCGAGTTCGCCGGCACCATGGACAGCACGACGGACCCCAAGATATGGTCTCACAACGAGGATTCGCTGGTGATCGAGGCCTTTGACAAAGGACTGCAGTCCATCATCATCGGCGAGAAAACGCCGGAGCAGGTGGCCGACGGGGTGCAGAAGGTCAAAGAGCGTCAGATCGAGAAACAAAAAAAACAACAGAGCCGTTGATGGTTTTTTAAGACGAGGTTAACCCGTTGTCCACCATTGCCGCGCAGAAAATCGTATCTCCCAGCACCAAAATCAAGGACCAGTTCACCAGCTTCTTTTTTATCCTCCCGGCCGTTCTCATCTTTTCCGTATTTTATATTTATCCTTTTTACGAAATTTTTAACCTTTCTCTTCATGAGTGGGACGGCATCAGTCCGACCAAGCTGTGGATCGGTTTTGAAAATTTCAAAGAGCTCATGGGCGACGAGATCTGGTGGAAGTCGATGTGGAATGCGACCTATATCACGCTCATCGCCCTGACGTTTCAGAACGCCCTGGCCTTCGCTCTCGCCTTAGCCTGCGATCGCGAGATGAGGTTGAAGGGGTTTTATCGTGTCGTCTTTTTCATCCACCCCGTTCTTTCCGAGATCGTCGTCGGCCTCATCTGGCGCTGGATCCTCAATTCCGGGGTGCAGGACCATCAGCACATCGGTCTGTTGAATTATTTTCTGGATAAAGTGGGGTTAAATCATCTGGTGCACAGCTGGCTTTCGGACCCGCAAACCGCCCTGACCTGTATCGCGGTTGTGCACAGCTGGAAGGGGTTTGGCTGGGGATTTATCATGCTGCTGGCGGGCCTGCAGACGATCGATCGTCAGCTGTATGAAGCGGCCCAGGTCGACGGCGCCGGGGCATGGCACACCTTCCGGAATGTGACGATCCCGATGATGCTGCCGGTGATCGTGGTGGTTGTCATCTTAACGATTTTGGGCGCGATGCAGTCTTTTGTCCTGATCCTTTCGATGGTGGGGCAGGGTCTGGTTTATCATACGGAGGTGCCGGTGACGCGGATTTTGGCGTCGATGACCGGCACACAGCGATTTGGATATGCCTGCGCGCAGGGCGTCACCTTCGGGGCGATTCTGGTTGCGATTTCATTCATTTTGAACAAACTTTCCAGCAAATCGGAAATGGCCAGGGACAAGACGATGGAAAAACTGAAAACCAAAGGATCGTCCGCGTGAAAACGATGCCGGAGATATTGAACCCCTACCGGATCAAGCGCTGGCTGAAATCGATGGTGATCCATTTTTTTCTGGCGACGGTCACGCTGACCTGTCTGTTCCCGTTGTTCTGGATGGTCCGGTCGTCTTTGATGACCAATCAGACCGTGTTCACCGACAAGTCGTTCTTCCCGTCGGAGATGCATTTTGAGAATTATGCCGCGGCCTGGATCGAAGGGAATTTTGGCAGCTACTTTTTAAACAGTGTCATCTATACGGTCTGTGTGGTGGCGGGGATTGTGCTGGTGTCTTCGCTGGCGGCCTTTGCTTTTTCAAGGCTGAACTTTCCGGGAAAGCAGATTTTCTTTTTTATGTTTGTGGCCGCGATGATGATCCCGCTGCCGGGGAGTTTCGTTCCCCTGACGGTCTTGATGAACAAGCTGGGGCTCGTCAATACCCGGATCGGGTATATCCTCTGCATGATCAACGTCGGTCTTTCGTTGAGCATCCTGCTCTTGAAAACTTTTTTTGACAAGTTGCACCCGGATCTTGAGGACGCGGCCCGGATCGACGGCTGTTCCAAGGTTGGGATTTGGCTCCACGTCGCGATCCCGCAGGCCCGGCCCGCGATCGCGGTTATCGTGATTTTTAATTCGCTCAATGTCTGGAACGAATATATTCTCGCGACACTGCTCTTGAATGATCGATCCCTGATGCCGTTACAACGGGGGCTGATGGTCTTTCAGGGATCTCACAGTTGGGATTATCCGCTGTTGATGGCCGGACTGACGATCGCGGCGACACCGATTGTTATTGTTTATTTACTCATGCAAAAACACATCATCAAAGGTCTTTCCTCGGGCGCGATTGTGGGGTGAGCAGCGCGACGAATAAGTCGGGCGAGTTTGCGAACGCCCCGCGAGACGGTGAGCGGGGCCGGAAGAGCAGCCCGGCGGACAGGTTGGGCGAGCCTGCGGGCTAAGGTCAAGGAGGTGCGGACAGTGAAGAAAGAATTTTTTATATCGACGACAGCCCTGTTTCTTTTTTGCCTGCCTTCCTTTTCGTCGGCGGAAGAGCCGGAACCGGCATCTTTGGTGAACGCCGTTAGCGCTACCATCGCCGATGAAAAGGCGGAAGGCCCTTCTTTGGAAACTCAACCGGCCGAGGAGCCTTCTGTTTCGCCGGAGCCGGCTGTTGAGGCCGTCGCCCCGCCGCGACCCGAACCGATTTTGTTGTCGGAAGAATTTTTGAAAAAGGCCTGGGAGCTTTCGGGACAAAACGACGTCAAGGCGCTCGAACGTCTGGCTCAGCAGTGCCTGGATATTTATGGCGAAAAGGCCAAACACCAGGAGGCCCGGTTGAGCGGGTTCCCGATCCGCGGCCAGGAAAAAGATTATCAGATCCTCAACGATGTCGCGACCGTTCTGTTTGTCCGGGCCGAGGCCCTGATGAACACCGGAAAGACGGACGAAGCGGTCCCGCTGTTTCAGGAGATCATTGATCAGTACCGATGGGCGCAGGCGTGGGACCCTTCTCGCGGGGGGTTTTGGTCTGTCGCCGAAAAAAGTCAGGCCAGCATCGACGTGATCACCGGCAAGATGGAGGAAAGGGAAGCCGCTGAAAATCCGGTGGGGTTGCGCACAAGACCGCGATTGATCAAGGAAGGCGCGGTTCAAGTCGTCGATTATCGTAAATTCGGCGAGTTTGTCGGCGTCGGGACAAAAGAATACAGTTACAAGATCACTAAAAATAAAGAGCTGGCCGAGGCTATCGGCGGCGGGATTTATCCCAGCAACGGCAACATTTTCAAAGATGAAAACTACAAGAAAGTGAAGGCGGAAGGCCGGCTGGAGGGCAAGCACTGGGATTTTATCCTCAGCACGGATCTGGAGGCGGCGTACTACAAATGGCTGACGGCCCCGGAGCCGACGGGACTGCGGCTTTTTTATCTGGGAATCATTTTCGAAAAGGCCAAAATGTATCTTGAGGCCATCAAGGCCTATCATGCCATTGTCGTGCATTTTCCGACGACGGTGGCGTGGTCGTACTGGCAGACCCCCTGGTATCCGGCCCAGGCCGCCGTTGCCAAGATCAAACATATTGTCCGCTCCCATCCTGAGCTCAATCTGACAGTCCGGTGGATGAAGGTTGAAATCACCAATGGTTTTGACAACGATGTCACCAACGACGTTATTGTGACCTATCCGGGCGTTATCGAAGAAAAGAGTTCCTGGGATCGCTGGAAAGAACGATTCAATCGCGAGAAATTTTCGGTGGCCCTGGGGAAAGTCAAAAAGAAGATCGGCGCCGGAACGGTCCAATTGGTGCAATATGAAAAAGGGCATTGGCAGCTGCTCGTCGATGGCAGGCCTTATGTGATCCGGGGGATCACGTACGCGCCCACCAAGACAGGACAGAGCCCCGATAAAAAGACCTTGGTGACGTGGATGCATCTGGACAGCAACAATAACGGCATTTTAGACGGCCCCTATGAATCCTGGGTCGATGCGAATCGCAATAATCAACAGGATGCCGATGAACCCGTCGTCGGGGATTTTCAATTGCTGAAAGATCTGGGGGTCAACACCCTGCGCGAATACTATCAGCCCGACAAGCCGGACAAAGCGGCGCTGCGCGAGATGTATAACAGGTTTGGGTTTCGGGTGATGATGGGGAATTTTCTGGGGAAATACACGCTGGGGTCCGGTGCCAGGTGGTTTGAGGGGACTGACTATGAAAATCCCGATCATCAAAAAAAAATGATGGAGTCGGTTCGCGAGATGGTGACGGATCTGAAGGATGAGCCTTACATTTTGTTGTGGGTTTTGGGCAACGAAAACAATTATGGTGTGGCCAGCAACGCGGATAAAAAACCTGAGGCGTATTTTAAATTCGCCAATGATGTCGCGAGGATGATCAAGTCGATCGACCCCGATCATCCCGTGGCCCTTTGTAACGGCGATACCCTGTATCTCGACATTTTCGCGAAATACGCGCCGGATATCGATATTTTCGCCGCCAATGTGTATCGCGGGGATTACGGTTTCGGCTCGTTCTGGGATCAGGTTTTTGATGCCACGGGCAAACCCGCGTTTATCACCGAATATGGGTCTCCGGCCTATGCCAAGCACCTCACGCTGGAGGAAGGGGAAGAAGAACAGGCTAAATATCACCGCGGCAACTGGCTGGATATCGAAGCCAATTTAGCCGGCCGCGCCGGCGGGGCCGGCAATGCCTTGGGGGGTTCCGTTTTTGAGTGGACCGATGAATGGTGGAAAAATTATGAGCCTTTTTATCACGACAGAAAATCCGACGCCATCGGCCCCTTCGCGGGGGGGTATTACTATGAGGAATGGTTCGGCATCACAGCGCAGGGCAACGGCAAAAACAGCCCGTTTTTGCGGCAGCTGCGCAAAAGTTATTTCGCCTATCAGGACATGTGGCGCTCCAGCCCCTGAAAAATGCGATTCGGGATTCGGATTTTGTCGAAGAAGAAAAAACATGGTACACTTTACACTGTTGTTTATCAATAACATCATCAGGACCGCGAGAGGGAGGTGGAAGGAAAACAGCGGGTCTGAGATTCTTGGGGTTAATTTTACGGTTGGGGCTGTTGCCAAATGTCCGGATGCAAGGCATCGACGAGTGAGCGCGGAGGCGTCCTGGTCGGACGTCGCACAAGCGAACGAGGAGATAACGCCGCAGATGGGCGTTTGGCAACAGCCCCCGGTTGAATCTGTCACGTTATCGGGAGGAAAAAAGCATGTTTAAGAAAGTGGTTTTAACAGCGGCAATGTTGGCGGCAGCGATGGTTATGATGAATCCATCTGTTGCGGGCGCCTACAATTTTGGCGATTTCAAATCATCGACGTTAACCGGCAAGGCGTGGAAGTCGTTGAATGATAACGATTTGGAAGCCGTACTGGCCTTCACGAACAAATGTCTGGAACTTTATGCCGGCCAGGCGAAGAAAATGCAGGAAAGCCTCACGGATTACCCCGCCGGCACACCTGAAGAAATCCATGCCTATTGGGCGCTCAACGACGTTGCCACCTCTCTTTTCATCCAGGGAGAGGCCTACCGTAAAGCGGGGATGATGAATGAGGCCAAAGCCGCTTACGAAAAGATTTTCAATGAATACAGCTATGGGCAATGCTGGGATATCAACGGCTGGTTCTGGAAACCCGCCGAAGCTGCAAAAGAGAAAATAGCCGGTTTGGAGAATCCTGATGCCGTGGATTTTGGCGACTCTGCTTCTTCGACGCTGGTGTCCAAGGCCTGGAAGGCCCTCGCGGATAAAGATCTCGCCGGCGTCGAAGCTTATACGAACAAATGCCTTGAGATGTACGCCGAGAAGGCCAAGGAAATGCAAAAATCCCTGACGGAATATCCCTGGGAATCAAAAGAAAAAATTTTCACCTATTGGGCCTTGAATGATGTGGGAACCGCGCTTTTCATCAAGGGCGAGGCTTATCGAAATGCCGGCAACGCGGATGAGGCCAAGAGAGCGTACCGGAGATTGATTGATGAATTCTCTTATGCCCAGTGCTGGGATCCGCAAGGCTGGTTTTGGAAGCCCGCCGAAGCCGCCGCCGAGAAGGTCGACGACTTAGATAAGAAGTAAGGACCTCCGCGAAATCGCCATGGTTAAAACTTAAAGGAATCCTCAAGGAGATCGACTCTTTGAGGATTCCTCTTTATCCGGCGGAATAATTTTAGAAAAAGGATCTGATCATGACATCCCCCGTTCGCTGTGCAATCGCTGCCGTTGTTGTTTTGAGTGTGATGGGCTGCAAGCAGGCGTCCAGCCCGCAGGTTGATCATCCAGCGGAAGAGCCGATCAATGCCGTCAGCGCCTCTCCGACAAACAGTTTTCAACCGTTTGTTGTTTATCAAGACAAAGGGACGCCTAAAAATCATTTTGTCGCATCAGGTTTTATGCCTAATGGGAAGTGTCTGAACATGGATGATGGATGGAAACAAGACTGTTATGACGGTTCCAGCTGTATCAAGATCGTGTATGATATCGCGTGTTCCCGCGAAGATCAGAAATGGGCCGGCATTTACTGGCTGAACCCCGCCAATAACTGGGGCAAACAGAAAGGCGGTTTTAATCTGGAGGGGGCCCAGCGGCTCACGTTTTGGGCGAGAGGCGAAAAAGGCGGAGAACGGATCGAAGAGTTTAAGATCGGCGGGATCGCCGGCGATTATCCGGATTCCGACATGGCTATGATCGGGCCCGTTCTTTTGACAAAAGAATGGCGCGAGTATTCCATCGACTTGCGCGGCAAGGACCTGTCATACATCAGCGGAGGATTTTCCTGGTCGACGTTCGTGGATGTCAACCCGCAGGAATGCACGTTTTACATCGATAATATTCAGTACGAATAACAAAATTATCATTCGGAATTTCTAAAAATAGCAGGAGATGCAAAATCGTCTCCTGTTATTTTTTTGGGGACGTGATTTCCTAATTTTCGCTTGTATTGATTTTTGTGATTTGATATAGTCTTACCAAGTTATTTAATAAAGGAGCAGATATGTCCCGAGCCGCAAAACAGAGCATTATTATTCTTATCGTTTTGATTCTTGCTGCGATGGGTTTTTCCTTCTTTACACTGCTGGAAAAAGAAAAAATTATCAAAGAAAAAATTGCGCTTGAGCATCAGATCGAGGAATACCGTTCCCGGGAGAAAACCAACCTGCTGGAAAATAAAAATCTTCAAGAAAAGCTGGCCGCAGTCGAAAAAGAAAAGACGGATCTCGCCGCGAAGTTGAGCAATTTCGGAGGGAACATTGAAGATATGGACCTCCGGATCAAAAAGATTACGACCGAGCGCGACGACTTAAAGAAAAAATTCGAAGAGGCGAAAGCCGAGCGGGACAGGCTGGCCGTCAAGCTTCAGGACAATGCGCAGCAACAAGCCGCGCTTCCCCTCTCGGTGGCGCAAGAGACGACCGAGGCGAAAGCGGAACTGAAACCCGAAGACATGCCGGGACTATCCGGAGATAACGATGAATCCTATTGGGCCCAGGTTTTAAAAGAAAAGGCTGCTTTGCAGCTGGATCTCGACGACGTTGAAAGGGATCTTTCAAAGAGCACCCTGGAAGTGACGGAACTCAAAAAGCAAAACACCGATCTGCAATTGGAAATCAGCAAACTTAATGACGAAAAGGATGCTATCGGTCGTGAGATCAAATACGGCAACGACCTGGCCAACAGCCTTTCCATCGAACTGGCCCGGGCGCAGAATGATAAAAAGTTCATGCTCGATCGTCTGGATAAGCTGGTGAGCGAGAACGGCAATCTTCATGAGCATATCAAGCAATTGACATCCACCAAAATCGGATTGGAAAAGAATATCGTCAAACTCGAGGACGATAAAAAAACCATCGAAAAGAAACTTCTGGAGACGGAGAATATTATCCAGAATCGCATCGATCAAATCTGGGAGCTGAAAGAAGGCCTGCAAAATGATTTTAAGCCATCCGTGCAGAATCCGAAAACAGGCGCCATTGAGTTGTCGCCCATTATCGTTGATCAGGATCAGCTCTCCGGCGATGTCAGCGAACCGCAGCCCATTGAGACGGGTGTTAACGGCAACGTCATCAGCGTGAATGACGAGAATAATTTTGTGATCGTCAATCTAGGGCAGGATACCGGCCTTCAATTGGGGGATAAGCTTAACGTTTACCGCGGGGCTGAATATATCGCGGGGCTTGAGATCATTCAGGTGCGCAAGGACATCGCCGCCGCCGACATCAAAAACAAAATGACTCAGATCGAAGTCGGCGACAGCGTTCGGTAAATTTTCAAGGAAACAGTGTTCGAAAAGCGAAAAGTCAGCATTGAAGATGTCGCGCAGCGCGCCAGGGTTTCCATCACAACCGTTTCGCGCGTCATCAATCATGTCCCCACCGTCAGCAGAAAAAATCAGGCCAGAGTCGAAGAGGCCATTTCGATCCTCAAATACAAACCCGATGTCAGCGCGCAACGTTTAGCCCGCGGGCTCAACAATGCCGTCGGGCTGGTCATGCCAGGGTATCCCGGCATTTTTCATTCCTTTTATGCCATTGAACTGATCCGCGGGATCGGCCACGCCTGCGAGGTCCTCAAACTGGATCTCGTTTTTCACATCACCAATGGCTATAACGAATTGAATACCAATAGTGTGGGCGGCGTTATCTTCGCGGATATCATTGAAAACCGCAAGCAGGTGGAGGCGGCCCTGGAAAGCGGTATTCCATGCATGGTGATCAATAATGTCGTCAATGATCTTAATGTGAATTATATCGGGATCGACAATATCGCCGGCGGACACATGGCGGCGGATTATCTGGCGAGTCTGGGGCATCGCCGTATCGCCACGATCACCGGGAACCTGCAGACCCAGGCCGGTGTCCAGCGTCTGGAGGGTTTCAAGGAATTGATGGCTAAGAAAAAGATCGAAGTTCCTCCCGAATACATTCTGGAAGGCGATTATTCCCGACGCAGCGCCCGCATCGCCATGGAAAAATTTTTGGCTTTAAAAAATCCCCCGACCGCCATCTTTGCGGCCAGTGACGATATGGCGCTCGAAGTGATTGCGATGGCCCTGGAGCGCGGGTTAAAAGTTCCTCAGGATTTGTCCGTCATCGGGTTTGATGATAACCCTTCCGCGATTTTTGGGCCCGTGGCCCTCACCACGATCAAACAGCCTCTGTTTCAGATGGCGGAGCAGTCCGTCAAATATCTCAACGCCATCGTCTCCGGAAAGAAAAAATCCCCGGTCCAGACGGTTTTGAATCCGCAGCTGATTGTCAGGGAATCCTGCGCGGCCCCGAAACGGGGATAACGGCCCGCCCGACGAATGTGTTGACAAAAATAAGATTTAGCGATAGGTTAAAACGGTTATTTTTTGAAAAGGGATGAGTGTGAATATCTTCGTCTCCTTGATGATGTACGGGTTGTGGATTCTCGCAATCATTTTCATTTTAGCGGCCACGTTTACCAATTTTGCGCATGATGATTTGAATGCCCTGGCGATTGTTTCGCTGTTTTTCTCCGTCGTCAATTCCTTTCTCACCGTGGGCAGGGCAACAAAAAAGAATTCCAAAAATGAATCGACTTGAGTTTCAGTGTGTTGTCATCGGCGGGGGGCATGCCGGTGTTGAGGCGGCCTTGGCCGCGAGCCGCATGGGTTTGAAGACGGCGATGGTCACGTTATCCGCGGACACCATCGGGCAGATGAGCTGCAATCCGGCGATCGGCGGTGTGGGCAAAGGACAGCTCGTCAAAGAGATCGATGCCTTAGGCGGCGAAATGGGCCTGGCCGCGGACCGGACCGGGATTCAGTTCCGTCAACTCAATGCCTCCAAAGGCGAGGCGGTCCGTTCCTCGCGGTGCCAGTCCGATCGCAAGCGTTATAAGCTTTACATGCAGCACGTGGTCTGCAGTCAGGAAAATCTCGCGGTCGTGGCCGATGAAGTGAGCGAATTGATCGTCAGGGCGGGCCGCATCGAGGGACTGAAGACAGCGACGGGGCTTGAGATTTTGACGCCCACGGTTGTTGTGACCGCGGGCACATTTCTCAACGGGCGGATCCACATGGGACCGCAGATCACGTCCGGCGGACGTATCGGTGAGCCGGCGTCGGTGCGGCTGGCGGACAATATCCGCGATCTGGGTTTTGAGGTCCTTTTTTTTAAAACCGGGACGCCCCCGCGGCTGGACGGCACGACGATCGACTTTTCGCAGCTGGAGTCGCAGTATTCCGACGATCGGCCCATTCCCTTTTCCTTCCGCACACTGGAGATCCCGCAGGATCAGAAACTCGTCCCCTGCCACATCACGCATACGACCGAGCAGACCCACGACATCATCCGGGCCAATATGCATCGTTCTCCCATGTATTCCGGGCAGATTACGGCCACGGGCGTGCGATATTGTCCGTCGATTGAAGACAAGATCAAAAGATTTGCGGACAAGAAAAGCCATCATGTTTTTCTGGAGCCCGACGGCCTGGATACCGATGAATATTATCCTAACGGGATTTCGACCGGATTGCCGGCCGACGTGCAGGAGGCCATGGTCCATTCGATCCCGGGTCTTGAGAAAACCCGAATGACGCGGCCCGGGTATTCCATCGAGCACGGGGTTATTCCTCCGACGGAGCTGAGGCCGTCTCTGGAAACGAAAAAAGTCCGGGGCCTGTTTCTGGCCGGCCAGATCAACGGGAC
>CAYHZK010000031.1:0-16808 GCA_964361085.1 uncultured Planctomycetales bacterium | reverse complement strand
GGCAATGACCGCCGGGTTGCGGGGATCGTCCTCGGGATTCCCGGCCTCGATTTTTCCAACCAGGTCCGCCCCGACATCTGCCGCTTTAGTAAAGATGCCGCCGCCGACTCTGGCAAAAAGGGCCTGACAACTGGCCCCCATGCCGGAACAAAGCAGTGTTGACGTGATCGCTGTGATTTTATCCGTTCCCGCGGGAAGGGGATGTCCGGAATAATACCAGTCGAGAACGTAATATCCGGCGCTCAAATACAGCAGTCCCAGCCCGACGACCGTCAGCCCCATCACAGCGCCGCTGGAAAACGCGATCCGCAGGCCCGCGTTCAAACTCCGGGTTACGGCCTGTGCCGTGCGGTGCGACGCCTGTGTGGCGACGGTCATGCCGATAAAACCCGACAGCGCCGAGAAGAAACCCCCGGTTAAAAAAGCCACCGGCACAAAAATGTCAAAATAACCATAAAATGCCATACCCAGGAGGACACAAAACATACCCGCAAAAAAGATCGATACCGTCAAATACTGCCTCTTTAAATACGCCATAGCGCCGAGCCTTACAGCGCCGGCGATCTCCTTCATCCTTTCGCTGCCCTCGTCGCTTTTGAGAATCCCGCGCGCCAGATCATACGCGAACCCTAGCGCCAGAACCGAGCTGATCGGCGCAAGCCATAATAGTTTGGAAACCGGCATCCCCGTCTTCCCTATTTTAAAACAACTTATTTTTTCTCTGCCGCTCTTTTCTTATCCCGGATGACCTCAACGGAACAATGGGCGCGGGCCGCGACAGCGGTCGAAACGCCTCCAAGCTGATACCGCTCCCCCCTGCTGTGCCCTGCCGCCCCTAAAAAGATGCAATCCGCCCCCCACCGCCTGGCCTCATTGACAAGCACGACCTTGGGGTCGCCTTCCTTAATTAAGGACGAGACGATAAGACCGGCTTTTTCCAACTTGCTTTTGTACTCTTCATGCATTTTCCTAACCCAGGTCAGGGTTGTTAAATCGCCTTTTGTCTGCCATTCTTTCTTGATCAAGGAATCATCGGGAGTTGTCCTCATCGCGGGACCAAAGTAGGTCTTGAAATCCAATACCGAATAAATGATAGCATTGAGAACGGTGATCAGGTGGGCCGAACCACCCTTTTTCCAATGCCTGCGAATAAGCTGATTGATGACCGCGTCGCTCCCCGGAGACCCGTCCACACCGACGACAATCCGGGCCGGAGATTCCTTTTCTGATGCGCCGGCCCGCACAACCCGCACGGAACACGGCGCCTCGGAAAGAACCTTTTGCGCCACACTTCCAAAAAACAATTTTCCAACCCCCGGCCTCCCGTGAGAACCAATAACAATCACATCCGCGTTCCATTGCTGCGCTTTGCTCAGGATCTCGCCGGCGGGAGATCCGCCCGAAGATCTCGCCAAGAGACGCCAGCGAGGGAATACGGATTTCAGCCTTTTGCTCATCTCACCGGCAATGGTCAGGGCCTTGTCGATGCCTTGATCAACATGGGTTAGATAGGCTTTATCGGGTGATCGCGTGACTCTGGTTTTTTTGTAATCCAGGGGGATAAAAAGATCCGCGACCGACAAAACATAAATTTGCGCGGCCGCCGAAAGGCCGGCCCGCTTAAGATCATAATAAAGTTTATCCGCCGAACTGCGTTCATCGCATGCTAAAAGTATTTTCATCTCTTCTCACCTCCTCTCTTGTCTACCGGCTTTTGGTCATAGGCCTCACAAAAAACACCCGCTTTCTTGCACAAAAATTCCTCGCAAGACATGTCATCCTCGCCTCTTTTCAACCAGGACTTTCGCGTTTGGATGAGATGCAAGGCGCAACCGAGGAGTGAAGCGAGGCGTACTGTTAAGTACGTTGAGCGAGCACCGGAGGTTGCAACGAAGCAGATCGCCAAACGCGAAAGTCCTATCAACATTATTCTACGATGAACAGCGACTTGCCGATATGCGATGATCTACGACAAAAGCTAAGTAGAACTACCCAGAAGGCGGGAGGCCGCAAGTTGGAACATAAACTCATCGGGAATCGCGCCTTGTTTCGCCTAAGAGAGTGGCCAGGACAACCCCAGGAACGATATCTGAACATTTCCAAAAATGCCACGTTCAACTCAGACCCGGCACCCGCAGAAATGTTCCGTTTATCCCTCGTTTATCCCTCCGCGTCAAAACCAAGTTAAAAATTGCCGGGAGCGCGGGGATGCCGGCGGACAGTTGAGGACGGAGTTTTTTTGGCCACCCGCCGGACAATCGCGGTCAACTGCGCGTAGTGCGTGCCCTTCCAGTAAACCTTGCGGCAGCGGCGGCAGACGTAAAATTCGTTGTACACCGCCCGTACCTGTTCCGGCAGGCGATCCTCGACCCGCTGTTTGGCGACGCGCGTGACGCGCCCGTTGCAGTCCAGGCACAGGGTGAAAGGCCGCGCGTATCCGTCGAGACCAAAGAGACGGGCCATGTCCTTAAGCTGACAGCGCGGGTCAACAGAACGGACCCAGGTGCCGTAACACACCGCCTTATTTTTCAATAACCCGACATCGCGCGTGAGGACAATCCGCTTTTCCCGCTCCGAGATCCGGGCGATCTCCTCGTCGGGAAAATCGGTCCGGTAAACACAGTCAAAACCCAAAAGCCGCAGATGCCGCGCCAGTTTGCCGAGGTGGGAATCCACCACAAAACGGGGGCGCCCCCGGTAACGAGGACACAGCGGCCGCGCCGATGGGAACCGTGTTGCAAACTCGGGCGGGTAGCCCCTGACCTTCGCGTCCGAGTCCGTCTGCCTGTCAAACCTAACCGGCTGACCGTCGACAAGGATCACCGCGATCTCAGGATGAGGGACCCCCGCCGCTTCCAGAGTATCCTTGACCGCCGGATGCCCCTTAATGGTATAAACACATCCCCTGTTGCGCAGCCCGGCGGGCAAAAAATCATTGAGCCGCCCGAAAAAACGGATGGTCAGACGATGGGTCATCTATTGCGGCTGGTCTCTTTCTTCGATTTCTTTTCTCTTCCGTTCCCGTAACGATTCCGCCGGAAGGCCGAACCACACGTCGCGCGGCTCGACTTTGGTATTCTTAAGCAGCACAGCGCTCGCCGCAATAATCGCGCCGTCGCCGATGTCGCAGCCGGGCATGATCGTTGAGTGAGACCCGATCATGACGTTGCGCCCGATTTTGACCTTTTTGAGGATCAGCTTACCTCTTTCCACGATATGACAATTGATGATGGCCCCTCCGCCGACGACGGTGTTATCTCCGATCTCCAGCAACGACGCGTCAAAGACAAATTTGGAATTGAACTGAACATTTTTTCCCAGCCTGGCGCCCAACAGGCGAAACAACAGATTGGCAAACGGCGTCAGAAGGATAAAATCGATAAAGGTATAGTGGATCATCAAATAAAGCGACCCGATAAAGGCCCACTTGAACGCCTCAAACGAAAAAATCGGGTAGCTCCCTTCCCTCAATCTCAGATTAAAAATCACGCGAAACAGGCCGACTAAAACGATGAGCGTGAGCCCAAATAAAAAATACCCCAAGGCCATGCTTGTCCCTAAAAAGAACAACCGCGCCGGCGGAGCGCAATGAGCGCTCCCCTCCCAGACGTTCATGACCAACGCCAGGCCGGGCACCAGGGCCGCCCCAAAAAATACCGCCCCCATCGCGTACATCGCAAGGCTAAACAACAATTGCGCTATTGTGGTCAAAATCCACGTCATCGTTTTTTCCTCCGGCGTTATCGGCGGCCCCTCCGCGAAATCATTTTCGCGGCAGCGGCGAGACAAAATCTTTATTTCTTTGACAATTTCTTCTGCTGGTTTCGTTCAACGAGTTTGATGCTTTCGGGGGCGGGAAGATGTTCCGGCATTGTGCCGCCAATGTCTTCGATGGTCTTTCTCACCTTTTTACCAACCTCATAATGGGTTTGATTCGCTGTTACCTTGTCCTTGACCTTATCGCGCGTCAACTTTTCTTCCGTCTGCGTGGCGCGGAACAGGTTGGCCGCCAATTCCGTACTGCCCATATGATCCAAAATCTGTTGCCTTTTTTTTAAACCTTTTCGGGCGTGAATGTCTTTGGAAACCAATCCCCCATAAAGGCCTTTGTAGCCATGATCCTGAAAAATCGCATAGTCCACAGGCGCAAAAACGCCGGCATTCTTAGCGACACCCGCCAACTGTTTGTTGTGAACCTTAAGCTGGTTTCGTAAAAATAGACGCCTCTCGTCTTCCGTTTTAAGATTTTGATAATCCGATTCTTCAATGAGTTCCTGTTTCCTGGTCTGGACGGCGAAATAGGTCTGCCCGAGGGCGACAATCGGCTTGGCAGGGTCGGCATTCTGGACGATCAAATAACAGGCATAGCGGGAAAGGCTCACATCCTGAATCTCCCGCTGCGCACCAGATCCGATGGGAACCATTCCGAGGACATCCTCGAAATGGTTTTCTACACCTTGGTCGCTATTTTGACACGCCTCTCTGGCTTTATTGATAACAGGAATAAAATGCCTAAATTCCGAGTAACCCAATATTTTCGAAAGGTCTCGTGCCGACCAAAAATCTTGGCCTCTCTGATTGGTTTTACGGATGCTTTCGAAAGTTGATTCGTGTTTTACCGCGAGTTCATTTTTTTTGTTCATACCAGGCTCCTAAGGTGGGGGTTTTGTGGGGAATTGAGGGGAGATTGGTATGGGGAAAATATTACCACAAGTCGGCCGTTTGCTTAAGCCTTATTTCCGCGGCGGCGGCGAGACAAAATCAATGGCCTTAGTCACCCATCGCCGCAAGGTTGTTTTTGACTTCATCCCGGCGGGAGCGACCATCACCCAGCCTTTCATGGCGCGGCCCGTGATGTCGAACGGCTTGACGGCCTTATTCTTAAAAGCGCGTTGGGCCCCGGGCTCTCCCAGACGCAGGATCAGATGATCCTTCCATATCCCAAAACACATATTCCCCCGCAAAAGAAACCCCACACCCCCAAACATCTTTTGCTCGAGGACATCATTCCGCCCGGCAACAATCTCCCGCAACCGCAAGGCTAATTTTTCGTCGTAGGACATATCAATCGCCCCGCCAAACTTAACCATTTGAGAGCAAGTCTTTTGTTTTTGGCTGTTCCCTGTCCTTTTTTGTAACAACACCCTAAATAATATTGCCCCTCCTCATCGCCCAATAGCGCCGCGCGTTTAAAATGGACAAACGCCTTTTGATAATTTTGTTTTACCCCGTGGCCATCCAAATAACATCGACCCAGGTTCGTCAATGCAGTTCCATCATTCTTAGCAACAGCCAAACGATAATATTTTACACTGAGCTTATAATTCCTTTTGACGTACTTGCCGTTGTGATAAATCACACCCAAAATACAGTGTGCCTGCGCATACCCAGAGTCACTTGCTTTCTTATACCACGCAAGGCCTCGTTGAATGCTCTTCCTGACACCCTGACCTTCAAAATATTGTTCACCAAGATAGTACATCGATCCCGCATGGTTATCTTTGGCTGCTTCTTTAAACCAATGATAGGCTTTTCGATAATTTATTTTTATGCCCTCTCCTTCATAATACGCTCTCGCCAGATTATACTGTCCTAAACTATCGCCTTGAACAGCGGCCTTCTTAAACCAATGCAAAGCTTTTTTATAGTCCTGATTCACTCCGTCACCGTCGGCATAACACACCCCTAGATTACATTGAGAATACATATCTCCCTGCACCGCAGCCTTGGTATACCAAAAAACGCTCCTGGCCAAATCTTTTTTAACCCCAAGCCCTTTTTCATAACATTGATCTAAATCGTATTGAGCCTCAACATCACTTTTCTTCGCGGCTTTCAAATACAAACCAGCAGCTCTTTTGTAATCTTTTTTAACCCCCAAGCCCTCATCATACATATAACCCAATCTACTGCTTGCTTTAACATGCCCTTCTCGGGATGCCTTTCTAAAATGCACAACTGCACGCCTAAGATTAACCCGTGTCCCTTCTCCAAAATAGTAGGCCCTGCCAACATAATATCCCGCATCTGTATCGCCACCCTGAGCCGCCTTCTTAAACCACTTTAAGGCTTCCTTTTCATCTTCCTTAATTCCCCAGCCATTGTAATAAGATATTCCAACATTATATTGTGAATAGACATGCCCCAATTTCGCCGCTTGCAAGGCCCAGTAATTTGCCATTCGGGGATTCTCTTTCACACCTTTTCCATTGTAATAACAATAGCTAAGCTCATGCATAGCATTGACATCACCGTGCCTGGCCTTGCTTTGTAAATCCCGGATTTTTCTACCTTTAATTATTTTCATGGTCTCAGAAACGCATGCCTGTTTCCAGCTTCATATGCTTTAGCTCATAATCCGACGCAATGCCTCTGTTTTAAAAAGGTAAGCGTTGTCTCTTTTTCCAACGCTGTTTATGCAGCTTTACCAACCCGAAGTATTTCGTCGAATGTCCAAGTGCGTTCCAAATATTTCTTGGATGAGTGTAATCCTTGACCAAGTACCGCACTAAGTTTGGAACTAAATCATCTTTATCGAATCCAGTAGCGGATTGATATTGAATCCTCTGAAGACCTTGAATGTCCGCGGGGACACCTTTTGTTAACCGCTGATTAACAATAATATAATAGTCAACACCCAAACCGGCTGCGAGTCCAATTTCAGGCGCGACATTCGTTCGTCTCATTTCCTACCCCGCCCTCTCCGCCCGGCCTGTTTGCAGGAGCAGGTTGTTCAGATAAATGTCCTCCCCGCCACCGCCGGGTTGCGGGATGAAGATGTCGGCTAAGTAGCGGTCGTATTTGTCGGAGCGGCTGCTTCTGATGATGATGTATTGGGACTCCTTCAAATGGGAGCGGACGAAGTTTTTGGCTTCTTCGCCTGACGGCGTTCCGGTCTCGGGGCAGTCGATGTCGCGCAGGCGCAGGATCTGTCTGGCCCAGACGCGGAACCCCAGATCGAGCCGGACTTTGACGGTGTCGCCGTCGATAACTTTCTCAACATACGCGGCGTAGGTGTAAAGGTCTTTGGCCGCGCGGTCGACTTTATAAAATGTGTACGCGTCCTCTTTGGGACGGCTTTCGACGATATCGTCTTTGGCAAAACCTGAAAGCTGCCGGCCGTCGACGTCGTGATAAACGCCGAACCCCAAGTCGACGAGCAATCCGGAACCGCCGGCGTTCGCAAGGTTGGGGCGCTCGATGAGTTTATAGGTGTGCAGAGTGCCGCGCAGCGGTGTGAGCGGTTTGCGGTTGACCGAAGGATGGACGGGTGTAGAAACGTTGCGGGGTTGGGGGTGCGGGTTTTTTTCTTTGATCCGCAAGGCGAGTTCCCGGGACGTCCAGGCATTTTTAAAGGCGCTGTTCTCCAGGAGCGCCCGCTTTTTGTCATCGGGCACGGTCATGAGTTCACGGTAATGAGTCCACTTAAAAAGTGGCCGCGCGGCCACTTTTTGGAGGTCGGGGTAGGTTGTGTTGAACTTGACGCAACGATAAAGGATGCTCTCGCCGACTTTCAGGTCCCGGGACAGATGGAGGACGACTTCATCGCCATAAGTGGGGTTGCCGCCGGAATATTTTGCGATGTGGGTGTTGACGAGGTCGCCCGTTTGCCAATAGGTCCGCACACGCTCGGCGTCGATCCGCGCCTGGCCTTCGATGAGGACTTTTTTAACCTGGGTTAAAAGGGTCGCGTAGCCGGGGCGCTTGAGCGTCAAGGTTATCGGACGAAGGCGCGAGGGTTGAAGTTTTGATGTCGGCGATGGCATACCTTTTCTTAAGATTTTAGAAAGGTCAGTATTCCAAAAACAACAATCCAGAAAACCGCGATGATGGGAATCGGCATAAACATTAAGATAGCCAAAACATCCCTGCTCGAGTTTTGTTCACTGATCGAGACGTTCGCGTATTTCTCAAATTTCCGGATACCGTGTGTGGCAAAAAAAATATTTAATAATACAATCAAAACCATGGTTAACGATAATCCTGTCGCGCTATAATCATCCCTCATATGGTGAATAATCACAATGTTTAAAAACACCGTCGATAAGACCCCTCGCACAAGCGGATTTAATTGATTCAATTCACTCGCGACAGCTCCCAATATCCATGAAAGATAGAAGCTAACCGAAAATAGCGCCAATGAATAAACATAAGAAGGGAACCCGGGGAAAGCGCTGATCACTCCCTTAACAGCCGCGAACATAAATATCCCAGTCAGTATTCCGGAGGAACTAAAAAAAATACACTGGGTTATTTGGGAATACACCGTCTTTAAAGAAAATAACTTTGTGATTATAGACATTGCATGAGGTGTTTGTACCGCTCCCCCCTTGGGATAAGGGCGATGACTCGTTCGGCTTGATTGCCGTAATGAAGATGAACCTCCAGCCGCTCCTTCGGCATCAATTCGCCTAAGCGTTCGGCCCATTCGATGACGGCGACTCCGGTTCCGTAGAGAAATTCGTCGTATCCGATGGCGGCGATTTCTTTGATGTCTTCGAGACGGTAGAAATCGAAATGGTACAGCGGCAATTTGCCCTCGTAGATGTTCATGAGGACAAAGGTGGGGCTGACGACGTCGGACTCTTTGATCTTTAATCCCTTGGCGATGCCTTTGACTAACGTCGTCTTGCCGCTCCCTAAATCTCCGGACAGACAGAGGATGTCGCCGGGCTTCAAGTGTCGCGCCAATTGCTGACCCAGACGCATGGTTTCTTCAGGACTGTGGGTTTGGATTTTCACAGGATCCGGAGTTTGTTCACGTCATTTAAAAATGTTTGAATCCCTGGGGCGCGATCCGTGTTTTGCCCCCGGCCTGGTCTGCGAGGAACAATTTCCATTTCCCGGCGGTGATTTCGCCGATGGGGTAGAACAAAAAGGGATGCGCCGACTTGAACAACGCCCTGGTCTTGCCCGGGGACAGGGTAAAAAGGAGCTCGAAGTCCTCCCCGCCGCCGAGAACGTTTTCCAGGTCTACGCCGGGGTTGCGGGGGATCATCTGCTCCTGAATGACCGCGCCCACACCGCTCTCTTCTAAAATGTGCCCCAGATCGGCCGCGAGCCCATCGGAGATATCGATCATGGACGAAGGGTGAAAATTGTCCGCCAAAAACTGCGCTTCCTTGAGCCGGGGAATAAATTTCAGATGCCGCCCGCTTTCAAACGATCCGCCCAAAGGCCCGGTCACAAAAATCCTGTCGCCGGGCTTAGCCCCGCCGCGCAAAACAGCCTTTCCCTTCCTGACCTTTCCCAGGAGGGCCACATTGATAACAATCTTGTCGCTCTTGACGGTATCTCCCCCGACGATGCTGACTTTAAATTTTTTGCCCAGGGAAATCATCCCCTGATAGATGCCCCGCGCGAACGCCGTGTCGGTCTCAGGCGGAACACCCAGAGATACGACCGCGTAAGTCGGAGTCCCTCCCATCGCCGCGATGTCGCTCAAATTGCAGGCCAGGGCCTTGTGCCCGATGTCCTGTGGAGACATCTGACACGTAAAATGGACGTCCTCGACGATCATGTCCGTCGTGAACAGCAGATCTTCTTCTTTTGTCAGGGGAAGGACGGCGGCATCATCACCGATGGCGCGTTTGACGCTCCCGTCGAAAGGGACCGTCTTGCGGATCCATTCGATCAATCCAAATTCGCCGAGGCTGGAAATTTTACGCGACATGCTCTGCCCCTCAAGAATCAATGCAAAATCAAAAAAACGGCAATCCCGGCCAAATACCCCAGCAATGTTGGGATAGTCACTCTTTTCAAATACCAGCTAAAACTGATTTTTTCCATGGCCATGGCAACCACGCCGGACGCCGAACCTATGATCAAAATACTTCCGCCTGTCCCCACACAGTAAGCAAGCATCTCCCATACCCGAGAATCCATCGGATAGGTATGCAGGTCATACATCCCCATCGCCGCTGCGGTTAAAGGGATATTGTCGATCACCGCTGAGACAAAACCGAGCACCGCCACAATGATATCCTTATTCTTAAAAGTCATGTCCATCCAAACCGCCAGACTTTTCAGCAACCCCGCCGTCTCCAAAGAGGCGATCATCAAAAGAATCCCCAAAAAGAATAAAACGCTGGAGATATCGACTTTCGTCAGGACATGAGGGACACGCAGATAATGACGTTCCTGGTTGATAAGATCAGTCAGTCCCCACATCATGGCTAACGTCATCAATATACCCATGTAAGGCGGGATATTCGTCAAGGACGTCAAAACCGGAACACACAGCATTGATACGATTCCCAAGATCAGGACTCTTTTTGCCCCGTAGATTGCGGGGGTATCTTCATGTCGCGACGGGATGACGATTCCTTCCTTCTTAATCAGGAACGTCAAATAGACAAGCGGGATGATCATCGAAACCATGCTGGGAAGAAACAGTTGCTTCATAATTTCCCACGTCGAAACTTGCCCTCCAATCCAAAGCATCGTTGTTGTGGTGTCTCCGATGGGCGTCCATGCTCCTCCGGCGTTAGAGGCGATGATGATCATGCTGGCAAACAGCATCCGCTCCTTCCTGTCCTCAACCAATCGTCGCAACAAGGATATCATGACCACCGTTGTCGTCATATTTGCCAAAAAAGTTGAAACAAAGAAAGTCAAAAATGCCACAATCCAAAGCAACTGGCGCTTATTCTTCGCCTTGATAAAGTCGGCAATGAATTTAAACCCGCGATGGACATCGATCAATTCAACGATCGTCATCGTTCCCAACACAAAAATGACCACTTGTGAAATGTCCGCCAGGTGTTCGCTGAGGCGTTGAATCATCAGATCATCATGCGGAAACACCCTCACAAAGTTCAAGATCCAGCAGACAACCGCCACCAAAAGCGCCGTCGCGGCCTTGTTAATGCCAATTTTATGTTCCAGGGCAATCAACACATATCCCACGGTGAAGAGACCGACCATCAATAATGAAATCATCATAACCCTGGCTCCATGCTCTTATAAAATTTCTCGAATGTTTTTGGCAAACGGCGGGTAAAGGACGCCTTTTTCGGTGACGATCGCGGTGATGAGGGAATGATCCGTCACGTCGAAAGCGGGGTTAAAGACATTCACGTCCTGGGGCGCGGTGATCTGTTTGCCGAAATGGATCACTTCTTCTTTGCCGCGCTCCTCGATCGGGATGTCTTTGCCGGTTTTGATATTACGGTCAAACGTCGACAAGGGGGCCACGATATAAAACGGGATGTTGTGGTGCCGCGCCAGGACCGCGAGGCTGTAGGTGCCGATCTTGTTGGCGGTGTCCCCGTTCCGCGCGATGCGGTCGGCGCCGGCGAAGATGGCGCGGACTTTTCCCTGCTTCATCACGGTCGCGGCCATATTGTCGCAGATCAGGGTTGTGTCGATTTTTGCGCGCAACAGTTCCCACGCGGTCAGGCGCGCGCCCTGCAGCAAGGGCCTCGTCTCGCAGGCGTAGACTCTAAATTTTTTCCCCGCCTCCTGCGCGGCGTACATGACGCCGAGCGCTGTGCCGTAATCGACGGTGGCGAGCGCCCCGGCGTTGCAGACCGTCATGACCGCGGACCCGTCCTTGATGAGCGCGGCGCCGAATTGCCCCATCCGCCGGCAGACGCGGCGGTCGTCTTCGTAAATCTCCAGGGCCCGTTTCTTTAAAAAAACCTTTAGCTCCTCAACCGATGCCGACGGATGATCCGAGACAACCCGTTTCATCTCGTCTAAGACATTAAACAGGTTGACCGCTGTCGGGCGGGATGTGCCGATAGTGGCGCAGAGTTTTTCGAACTCCCGGACAAACTTTTTGCGGTCGTCGCCTTTAAAATTTTTGATCCCTAAAAGGACTCCGAACCCCGCCGCGACACCTAACGCCGGCGCCCCGCGCACGCTCAGGCGGCGGATCGCTTGCCAGAGGGTTTCAACGTCGCGGCAGACAATGTACTTTAATTTTTGGGGAAGCAGGGTCTGGTCGATGAGCTTGACCGTCCCGTTCTGCCATGTGATTGTCGGATAATTCATAGATAATACCGGGCGCAACCTTGAGCGGGTCCTGCCCCTCGATGTCCCCATTCGTTCTCGCTTTCGCTGCGAGCGAATGGGGATGCCCCTTCTCGGGTCACCCACTCAAAACTCAGGTCACCTCAAGTCGGGGAAAAAGAGGTTCACCTTTTTTGACGCTATCACCGCCAAACTGATCCTCAATAAGATGGGATGTCGCCGGCATAAAGGGTGAAATCTTGAGACCGACCCAGCGGATCACCGTAATCATGATTTTCAGAAATTCGGCAAGTTCCTTTTCTTTCCCTTCTTTCTTGATGTTCCAGGGTTTGACCTGCTCAACAAATTTGTTCGCGGCTCCGATAACCTGCCAGATTTCCTCAAGACTGCTGTGAAATTCAAAACACTTGATATGCCGCAAGGGATCGTCGCTTTTCCCTTCAATAAATTTTCTAAGGTCGGGGTTATCAACCCCATCGGGGAAGACGATGTTTTCCAGGGGCAGGATCGGTCCTCCGGTATACTTGATCACCATGCTGGACGTGCGGTGCACCAGATTTCCCAGGTCATTGGCCAGGTCGCCGTTGAAGCGTTTTTCGAACGATTCCGTCGAAAAATTGCCGTCCGTGCCGAAGGAGACATCGCGCAGCAAAAAGTAGCGGAACGCGTCGACGCCGTAGCGTTCGACCATCTCCACCGGGTCGACGACGTTGCCGAGCGACTTGGACATCTTGACCTCGCCCATTTTCCACCAGCCGTGGGCGACGATCTGTTTGGGCAAGGGCAGGCCCGCGGCCTTCAGCATGATCGGCCAAGTAATCGCGTGCTGGCGGATAATGTCCTTGGCCATCATGTGAACGTCCGCCGGCCAGAAGGTTTCAAATTTTTGTTGATCGTCGACAAAACCGATCGCGCTGATGTAGTTGACGAGCGCGTCGAACCAGACATAGGTCACATGGTCGGGATCAAAGGGGAGAGGGATGCCCCAGTTGAGGCGCGATTTGGGACGAGAAACGCACAGATCCGTCAGCGTGTTGTTGTCCAGAAACCCCATGACCTCGTTATACCGCGTCTGCGGAAAAACAAAATCCGGATGGTCTTTCAAATATTGCATCAGCCAGCCCTGATATTTGGAAAGCCTGAAGAAATAATTTTTTTCCTTAATAAACTCAACGGGGCGCCGGCAGTCCGGGCATTTGCCGTCGATGAGCTGCGACTCCATCCAAAAGGTTTCATCCGGCACGCAGTACCACCCGCCGTACTCCCCCTCATAAATCTCGCCGTTGGCTTTTAAGATGTCCCAGAACTTTTGCACCGCGGCGATATGGCGCGGCTCGGTCGTGCGGATAAAATCGTTGTTGGAAATGTTGAGGGTCGCCCAGAGCTGTTTAAACTGCGGCGAGATGCGGTCCGTGAATTTTTTAGGGGACAGGTTGAGGTCCTGCGCGGCCTTCTGGATTTTTTGGCCGTGCTCGTCGGTGCCGGTTAAGAAATGAACCTCTCGCCCCTGACTACGGTAATAACGCGCCAGGCAGTCCGCCGCGATCGTCGTATAGGCATGGCCGATATGGGGCTTGGCATTGACATAATAAATCGGTGTCGTGATATAAAATTTTTCAGCTTTCATTCTGGGCGGCGAAGGCGACCCGGGTGGTTTTGCCTTCCCCCAGATCGACAAAGACAATGCGTTTGAGAATATTGACGTCGAGGACCTTGCCCTTGCCTTCGGGGGTCGTGACCTTGTCCCCCACGCCGGGCAACCCCCGGGAAAGCTCCTTGTACACGCTGAACTCGTAGGCCATGCAGCATTTGATGCGGCCGCAGACGCCGGAGATGCGCGAGGGGTTCAGGGGCAGCCCCTGTTCCTTGGACATCTTGATCGACAGGGGATGAAAATCTTTCATATAAGACGAACAGCAGAGTTCGCGGCCGCAGACACCGTATCCACCGACGACCTTGGCCTTGTCGCGAACGCCGATCTGCCTGAGCTCGATCCGCACGCGGAAGATCTTGGCGAGGTCTTTGACTAAGTTGCGAAAATCAACGCGGCCTTCGGCGGTGAACGAAAAAATGATCTTGCTGCAATCAAACGTGTATTCCGCCTTAACCAGCTGCATATCCAATTTGCGCTCGTTGACCTTGCGCGCGCAGGCGTTCATGGCGTCCTGGGCCTTGAGCCGGTTGTTCCGGATCTGGTTCATATCGCCGTCGGTGACTTTGCGCACCACCTTGCCGACGACGCCTTCAACCTTGCCCTGACAGACGACCTTCATGTTGGTGATGATCTGCCCGAACTCCATGCACCGGTCCGCCTCAATGATGACATAATCGTCACGGTCGCATTCCACGTCATTCATGTCATAAACCGCCACCGGGCGGTACTCGCCCAGTTGAACTTCGATTATCTTGCCCATATCTTCTCCCGCAGTAATATTAAAGGAATTTTGACATTGAGATTTTCGCCCAGCATCCGCCGGGTCTTGACAATCTCCGCCATGATGTCTTTGAGCTGCTCGAAGGTGTGACGCGGCCCGGCCCGTTGCAAATCTTCCCAGCGGTCGCTGTTGACGACGTGCTGCTTCTCGCCGCCCGCTTTGAGCACCAAAAGATCCCGGTACCATGACAAAAGCACGTCGAGCAACCTCTTGCTCTGCTCCTTATCCGTCAGGATTTTTTTCAAGTAGGGGTCATTATTCGCCTGAAAGACCATGTTGTCAATCATTTCATTCTTGCGACGGAAGAAATCCTCTTCCTTCAGGCGGCGGGCTCTGCCCGCGCACCCTTCCGCGAACGCGGCCAGGCAGTGCGCGGCCGGCGCGTCCAGAGCCTCTTCCTCAACCAGCCTCGCCTTGACCCTGCGGTTCGATTCGGGACGAAAAGAAACCGCGTGGCAGCGCGACACGACCGTCCCTAAATTTTCTTCCGGGACCGACGTCGTCAAAATGAGCACGCTGCTTTCGGAAGGCTCTTCCAGTGTTTTCAAAAGCGCGTTGCTTCCCTCCGTCGTCAGGTGTTCGACGTCTTTGATGATGCAAATCTTTTTGGCCGCCTCAAACGGCCGCAGATGAAGCCGGTTGATCAGCTCCCGGATCTGGCCGATCTTGATCGATTCTGATTCGCCCCGGTCAATGAAAAAAATATCGGGATGATTGCCGCTCTCAATTTTAAGGCACGAGGAACATTGTCCGCAGAAGGTCTCCCGTTGGCCGTCGCGGTTGTCTTCACAGTTGATGAGTTTGGCGGCGGCCAGGGCGGTCTCGCTTTTGCCGATCTCCCGTGGACCGATGAACAAATAGGCGTGCGCCAGACGCTGGGACCTGAGCAGCCGGGCAAAACGCTTGACGACCGGGTCATGGACCAAACAGGAATTCATCGACAACCTTCTTTACCGTTTCAAAAATCTCGTCTTTGCCCTTGTTCCCTTTGATGACGCGGATCCGCTCCGGATTCTGCCTGGCCAGTTCAAGATACCCCCGCCGAACCCGACGGTGATATGGCAGCGACCGCAGCTCGATGCGGTCTTTGGCCCGATCGATCCGCGACAACCCTTTTTTGGTCTCGATATCGAAAAGCAGGGTCAACCCCGGCTCAACGCCTTTCACGGCGAACTGCCCGATCATCTTGATCGCCTCTTTGTCGACGCCGTAGCCGTAGCCCTGATAAACCACGGTCGAATCCAAAAAACGGTCGCAGAGAACGATGACCCCTTTTTTCAAAGCCGGCAAAATGACTTCATCGACCAGCTGCGCCCGCGCCGCCATATACAGCAGGGTCTCGCATTCCTTCGTCATATCGGTGTTCCTGACGTCCAGGAGCATTTTGCGGATCGCCTCGCTGATCTTCACCCCGCCGGGCTCGCGCAACAGAAGGACCGGGACATTCTTCTTTTTCAAATAACGATAGACCAGTTCGGCCTGGGTGCTCTTGCCGGAGCCTTCCGAACCTTCAAACGTGATGAACTTCAAACTTTTGCGAAAGTCTTTTTTCACGCAAATCTCCAGGTCTGCCCGTCCTTGGTGTCCTCAACGACAACCCCCTTCGCCTTGAGCGCGTCACGCAGCTGGTCGGACTTTTTAAAATCTTTATTTTTACGCGCCTGCTTGCGCTCCTCCAGAAGCGCCTCATCCTCGGCGGACAACGTCAAATCCGGCTCCCGCCGGAACAGGCCGAAAATCGCGCCGGCCAAATGCTCAACGGTATCCACGGCCGTGTGAACAATATTCCCGTAATCGGCCTGGGCCTCTCCGCCCTCGATAAATTTGTTGATATCGCTGACCAAATTGAACAGCGCGGCTAAGGCCTCGGGCGTGTTGAAGTCATAATCCATCGCCGCAAGAAATTTGTCCTTGTGCCGTTTGACGAATTCGGCTTCAACGGCGCCGGAGGCGGGATGTTTTTCGACAATCGCCGCCGCCTTCCAGAACAGGATGTCGAACCGCTCCATAGCCTTGTGCGCCTCAATCATTTTTTCATCCGAAAAATCAATCGGACTGGCATAAAGCGAGGACAGGAAGAAGAGCTTTAAGTCGTCGACCGGATACTTTTTAACGGCGTCGGTGACGGTGATAAAATTTCCCAGGGACTTCGACATCTTCTGGCCGTTGATCGTCAGGAGCCCGTGGTGGATCCAGTATTTTGCGAACGGTTTGCTGGTCAGGGCCTCGCTCTGGGCGATCTCGTTTTCGTGATGCGGGAAAATGAGGTCCCGGCCGCCGGCATGGATGTCGAGGGTCTCGCACTTCAAATGTTTCATGCTCATGCAGGAGCATTCGATGTGCCATCCCGGACGGCCCCGGCCCCACGGACTGTCCCAGAAGGGTTCGCCCTCCCTG
>CAYHZK010000030.1:0-16913 GCA_964361085.1 uncultured Planctomycetales bacterium | reverse complement strand
CACGGCTTGGCCCTGGCAGTTTCTTTAAAAGGAACCGGCTATACGCATAGAATTTCTCGAGCTCCACATCCTGAAACGGCATGATCTGCGCCAAGAAAGCATAGAGCCGGACAAAAACACCCAGCGTATTGACAAAGTCGTCCTTCTGATCATCCTTTTCAATGGCATCAAAACGCACAACCGCGGCATCGATCAATGCATTCAGCTGACCATGCTCTCGTTTATTGTGCAGGTCCTTATTCTTGAAGAACACTTCGCAAAAAGCCTCTACATCCGCCGGGATAATGACCTTGAATGAGTCGATCTTGGTCTTGAGATCGTAAAGTTTGTTCGGATCCGTTGTGTCCGTTAACTGCGTCTGTTCGTAATACGGCTGAAACGCGGCAAGGATATCTTCCCGTTTATTAACAAAATCCAAAATGAAGGTATCTTCTTTGCCCGGGCAAGTGCGATTCAACCGGCTCAATGTTTGAACAGCCTTGACACCATCCAGACGCTTATCCACATACATGGAATGCAAAAGCGGTTCATCGTAACCAGTCTGATATTTTTCCGCGACCAGCAGAATCTGATACTCCGCGCCAGCGAACCTTTCCGGCAACTCCTTCTCGCCAAAACCATTCATCCCGGTTTCCGTGTATTCCGGCGGGATTCCATCCAAGAGCACGGTCTCAGAGAAAGCCACTAATGCCTTGATGTCGCGATAGCCTTTTTCCTTGAGGTACCGGTCAAACTCATGTTTATACCGGACCACGTGCTCGCGCGAAGCCGTGACCACCATGGCCTTGGCCTTTCCGCCAATCTTTTTCATCGTGACCTGACGAAAATGCTCAATAATCACCTCAGTCTTTTGCGCCAAGACATACGGGTGAAGAGTGGCGAAGCGCGCGATCGCAGATGCGGCCTTTTTTTTATTCAGCTCCGGATCGTCCTCGATCTTTTTATTGAGCTGATAAAAGGACTGATATGTCGTGTAATGGATGAGGACATCGTGAATGAATCCCTCTTCAATGGCTTGTCGCATGGAATACAAATGAAATGGCTCCGGCTTGCCATCCGGCCCGCGCTGGCCGAACGCTTCCAACGTCTTGGCCTTGGGAGTGGCGGTAAAGGCAAAGAAACTCAAATTTTTTTGAGGCCCGCGGGCTTTCATCATTTCGCGAAGCCCATCTTCAACCTCTCCGTCATCCGGGATCATGAGGACGCGCTTGAGATCTCCGGCCATTTCGCCGCCCTGCGAGCTGTGTGCCTCGTCTACAATGACCGCGTAATTTCTCGCCGGAAGGCCCTTGACCTTATCGAGAACAAAGCCAAACTTTTGTAGCGTCGTAATAATGATATTTGTGCCGCTGGTGAGGGATTGTGCCAGTTGATTGGAATCCTTATCTATCTTCTCAACGACGCCGGTCTTATGTTCAAACTGGTAGATGGTATCCTGCAACTGCTGATCAAGGACAAGCCGGTCTGTAATAACAATGACTCCATCGAATATCCGCTTGTCAGACGCATCATGAATGCCAGCTAACCGGTAAGCTAGCCACGAGATCGAATTGCTTTTGCCGCTTCCGGCGCTGTGCTGAATCAGGTAGTTCTTGCCGGATCCATTCTTTAGCGCATCCTCTCCGAGCTTCCTGACGGCATCGAGCTGATGATAGCGGGGGAAGATCATGGTTTCTTTGCGAATAAGACGCCCGTCCATTTGGATATCTTTGGTCTCAAGATGCGCAAACCGGCCGAGGATGTCCATCCAACTATCCTTAACAAGCACCTCTTCCCAAAGATAAGCTGTCTTGTGACCGCCTTCTGGGTTAACCGGATTACCTTTGCCTTTATTGCAACCCTTGTTAAACGGCAGATACCTGGTCTTAGCACCCTGCAACCGGGTAGTCATGAAGACTTCATCCGTATCGACGGCGAAATGAACAAGGGCCCGCTTCTTGAACTGAAAAAGAATATCCCGTTCGTCCCGGTCATATTTGTACTGACGCTTGGCATTGTCCACGTTCTGGCCGGTAAACTGGTTTTTAAGTTCGATCGTGGCCGCCGGAAGACCATTAACCGAAAGCATAATGTCAATGGAACGCTCATCATTCGGGCAGAAATGGACTTGCCGGGTAACGGTCAAGATATTCTGATCGTAAAGCTTCTGCGTGGTAGGGTTGAGGCCGCTGACCGGCTTAAAATAGGCGAGGGAAAATTTCTTGCCGTAATCCGTAATACCATGTCGGAGGCAATCCAGCATGCCACGCGCCTCGAGCTCCTGATTAAGTCGGTATAGAAATTTCTTCTCCACCTCCGCGCCATGGATTCCAGCCAACGCATCCCAAACATCCTTTTGAGTGGTCCGGATAAATCGAAATAACGTCTCACGGTCCAGGGCAAAAACGCGGTCGAACTTTTCCGGATCGCCTTTGACATATTCCCCGTTGACTACAAGGCTCTGTTCAATGGATTCTTCGAAAGCTCTTTCATTGGTCAAAGACGCCATTTTATCTCCAATCTAGCAGTGTCATTACATAAGAAATACATAAAGAGCTATCTACAAGCGATTGAAATATAATAGCTTGTGAATTCACAGCCTACAAATAGAGTCCCTGTAATTACATTGCGTTACATAAGGTCAGGCCCAAAAAGGCACATAACTCGCATCCTTCTTGGATTTAATCAAATTCAAATCAGTAGCATCTTTAATAATCTTTGAAGCTGTTGGATAATTGCTTTCTTTAATACCAAGACGTTTGCGTAATGATGCGTTCGTCATATCCCCACCTGATACATACTGCAAGCACGCATGTTGATAGCAGGCTCGAATCCGCTCTTCGCGGCTCATCTGACCAAATTTTCTGTGACCATAGAGTATGGCAATAGTGCTTTCAGAAGAAACTTTAAAGTCCGGAGCCGGCAACTGAAACATCTCAATATGAAAAATAACCTTATCAATACCGCTCCCCCTCTCTTCACAAACAGCCATCCGCCTCATCAGCCCTGCCACCCCTTCGTTACGCGATCTCGGAGGTTCATCAATAAATCGCAAGGTGTCAATAAGAGGCGTTCCGGGATTCGTAATTTCCATGCGGTCCGAAAAGATCTCAACGGTTGGCCCTGCCCCGGAAATAGTAAAATCCTGATGAATAAGCGCATTCGCCACCAACTCCCTGATCGCGATTTGCGGATACATGCGGACTTCCTTACGCAAAGCCTGCCCAATCTCCTCATTCTGCGGCAGATTGTCATTTATATAACGCAAAACCTCTTCGAACCCGAGCGCATAACCTTTGGACAAAGGAAACTCTTTTACGGTCTCGATACGATTGCTACCACGATAAATAATGACACGCAACGCCTTGCGAGAGAGTCGATCAAAATCACTCAGATTTTTTGCGAACAAAATAGCGCCGATATTTGTAATGTCGTATCGATCACCAGCGGCTGGGATAATGATCTTATCGGCTGTCAATCTTTCCAGAATTGCCGCGCGATTATCTGGTAAAGGATTTTTAAGCATTGCGAAATAATTGGGATAATCAATCAAAGATAAAACATCATCCGAGCTAACGCCCTTCTTCGCGATGCCATCCTCAAATCGAACCCTATCAAATATCCGCCAAAGGCTTCTCTCCTTCTCAGGAAAGTCTCGAAGTTTCTTTGTATACGTCCCCACCCGAATATACTCGGCATCTTTAAAACGTACCGGACGATTATTCGCCGCCTGAATCTCAAAAAGCACCAAGTGCTTCCCCTCAACAACCCCTTCACTTATTTTAATATCAACCCTAGGCTCGAGATGGCGCAACAACCAATTCTCAAGCTCTTCATTACCGATCTTCTTCTCTCGCGGATTAAAGTCTGTCCCCACAATCGCATGACTAATGTCCTCAACACCCCATGCAATATATCCGGAATGCTTTCTCAATAAAGCGGCTGAATTCGCTAACGCAGAAATGTTTTCACCAAACTCCTGAGGATCTTCATTATTGTGCTTAAACTCCACCCACTCAGTTTCCCTCGGCAATTGCCTTAATTCATTCAGCAAATGCTCGAAAGCTTCAGATGTATGTGTCATATATCACCTCTTCATTCTATAAATTACGCCGGATCGCCTTTTTCATACCCGCCATGATCAATCAGGCTTTGCTCGATGGCTTCTTCAAAGGCTTTTTCGTTAACTATGGACATTTTGTTTCTCCGTACCGCTTTCCTTACTCAATTCACTGATAATAAAATCAATCCAGTTTTGATACCAATACCACGTCTTCACTACCTTCGTCCCAAATCCTTTTGCTGAATCCTTACCATTGTGTTTTTGCCAAAATAAAGTATGTTGATGCATCCCGAATGATTTAAACCCCAATTCTTTAATCTTGGTTATAACCTCAGTAGCAGAAAATTTTGGTTTCTCCCGATCTTCTTTGATCCAATATTCTTTCTGAATATTTTTTGCCAAGGGGTCATCGGGTGATAAAAATTCTATAACCCGATCAGCTTGTGACTCTCTCTTGGCGGTAACCTTAGTAAAAAGCAATCGGTATGCAAAGCGTTCACTTTTCTTGTCTTCCTCTGTTAAATCCTTCTCAAAATCTGCAACATACGCCCGAATATGACTCGGAATTTGTTGCTCCTTATCCTTAATCACTTGCGCTTGATTGTAATCAAGTTCTGCGAACTGAAGGCTCAATGCTAATTTTTTATCGAGCGAATATTTCTCACCATGCAACGTCTTAAGATAATGATTATAATTCAACGCACATGCTTGATATCGAGCAGACAAATAAGAATCTAACCCTGCCGCCTTTTTATGTTCAATTTGATTTCTAAGCCCTATCAAAAATTTAAGGTTATTTACTGTGTGCTTATCTAACGGGCATTCGGCCACCGTTATACATTTCGAAAGATCCCAATATTTATGTGAACCATCTAGTCGATCATACTGCTTCCGGCCGTTTACTATTTCATAATAGCGGTAATCAATCTTCTGTTTTCTATAATGTGCGTGCAGAAGATAAACCCAAGCTATCGTAAACAACACAATAAAAGATTCCGTCTTAAATGTCGTGTTGGGATTATTATAAATTTGTACAGCTGAAAGGGCTGCTTCTTTCGATTTTTCAATTAACTCAACCCTCTCAGAAAATATCCTACGTCTCATACACCTAATTCCGTATATCTATCTTGCCCGTCACCGCTTCAGAAATCAGGGCGGCGCGGTATTCTTTCAAAAACTCAATGGATCTCTGCTCTCGGACGACTTGACCATCAATCTGCGCTGTTTTTTTATCAAGATAATCAGCGATCTTCTTCTGATCCTCGCCCACAGGAGCCGGAATCTGCAACGCGACCAATTTTTCACGAGTCAAGTGTGCAATCGTTGCTTTATTACATAAGATTGAAAACCATCCAGCCTCTGCAACAGCATAAAGAACATACATGAAAAAGCGAACATCAAAACCCTCTCTTGCTCGAACGCGATGCAAAGCATTTTGAATAATACAACCTTGAGGGGCTTCGAGAATAATACCTGCCCTACCGACTTCACCCCCCTCGCAAACAAGCAAATCACCAGCCTGAACTCCATACTGATTTAAATCAGAGAAGCTGGCCCACATTTCTGGCAAATCACTCGTTGCAACATCGCCCCAATTGACATGTAACGCTTTTAAGTATGGCGTTAATTGATCTCCTAAAACGCCTGACTCTGGTTGAAGCATCTTGCCTAATTGCACATCAAAGAATGCTTTTACCGGCCGTGCGTGCCATTTTTTTGGAATTCGAGGAGCCCATTCAATACCGGAATCTTTCATCTCAGCATTCGGATCAAGGCCTTTGGTCACCGCCTGATTGATGACCGCCGCGCGCTCCTCCTTAAGAAGTTCGATCATCCGCTGTTTTTTGGCAATCAAATCATCAATCTGCGCAGTCTTTTGATCAAGATAGTTAGAAATGAATTTCTGTTCACCTTGATCAGGATTTGCAATAACTACATTATTGACTTGATCCACTGCTATAGCGGTATATGTTGAACCCGTAGCTACGCGGTTTAATTCCTCTGGAAGACACAGTGTTCGGTAGTAAGCATACCTTTTATGTGACCGCACTGGTCTTACTGCACACAAACCCCGCCCAATTCCATAAACCTGATCGGCAATATTCACTGCACCTACGGGAGCTCTTACAGATAAAAGAATATCATCTTTTTCTGCAACTTTATTAGGATGCGCACACCAAACACTTGGCTCGGGATTTAGATGTCCAAAATCTGCATTGCCCTGTAGAAATGGAATGCCCATGCCCTCCTTGTTGCAATCATCTGATTCGGGAGATTGTCCCATTACAGTCTTATCAAGATACTTTAATCGTTTGAGTTCCCAATGGATTGGCACTTGGCCAAGCCACTCAACCCCGGAATCTTTATATTGAGGATACCTTTTTTGCATATCGATTCTTCTAATCCCTACTTCGCAGATAAATTGCCTTATTTTTTCACAGACAATTTAAAATGACAGTTATAACTTCTTTCTATTGGGAAGATGACGAATCCGAGATGTGTTGCCGCTTTAATAAAAGCCCCGTTTGAGACATATTCTGCGAAAACTTTCTTGCTCAACAGTTTGTTAATCGAGGCTCCCCAATTTTCAGCAAGATGTTTAAAGCCATATGAAGTATTTCTGGTATTTTTCTGTCTCAGCTCCTTGCAACAGCTCTCGATATAGGCCTTAGCTGTCATTACCTCAAAGTCATCAATAGCATTCCCACTCTTAGTCTCTGCAGCAATCCCATTTGCATTCACGACTGTCCCAACATTAGTTAAACATTGTCAATTGTTTACAGTTTTCAGTATTGAGATCGTCAATTTTAGTTTCCGTAAGAGCTTGCAATATAGGCGTTTTGTCGAAAATGGTCACGCTCAAAATTTGTAGAATTGTGTAAAGACTTTGATTGAGCTTGAGTTCCTTTTTGATAATGGCCACCAGGACATAAATCGAGATCGCAATCCAGACTTGGGACTTGACGGCGTTCTGCGATGTTCCGAAGAACGTCTTGATGCGCAAATGCTGTTTGATCCAACGAAAAAACAGTTCGATTCTCCAGCGACATTTGTAAAGTTGGGCGACAGTGAGAGCATCGATCTGGAAGTTGTTTGTCAGAAAAGTGAAACGTTTGTTGGTTTCGGAATCGAAAAATTTGATCAGGCGAAGTGGTTCTGGATAATCTTTGGCCGATTGTACGCCGGTTAATACAACTGTTTGATCGCACCGCAGTCCTGTTGATTTGTCGACCGAACGCGAATAAAGGCGCCGGCATTGCGTATTGGATTTGGCCCGAGTGATGAAGGTGGCGTGGGCTTGATGCAGGGCATACAGACGCGCGAAGTCCAGATAACCGCGATCCATGATGTAAAATGATCCGGCCTCGGGGATTAAGATGTCCAGAATATTGACGTCGGCAAATTTTCCGTCGGTGATAACAATAAATGAGGGGATCGGTCCGCGCAAATCTAAAAGCGTATGAAGTTTGATCGCACCCTTGTTCTTTCGAAAATGTGCCCAGGGGAAAAGCGATAAGCACAAATCGATGGTTGTTGAGTCCAGCGCGTAAACCGTATTTTGAAGATCTATTCCAAAGGAATCTTCCAGATAAAGTCCGCGGGCTTGATGAATCAGAACTTGGGCGAAATCGGCATAGATGCGCCAGTCGCGCTGATTGTTGGCGTTGGCTAATGTATTGCGAGAGACACGACCGCGAATGCCCATATGGTAAAGTTTCGGTTGCATGAATCGCAGACAGGCTTCGATATCGCGCAGACTTTCGCGATAAGTCAATTGGGCAAAGGCCATGCATAAAAATTGATCCAGGCAGGAGAAGCTCAGCACTTTGTAATCGCCCTGATATCGCGCAACACATTTGCGAAATTCGTAGAGAGGCAGAAATTCCATGACTTGAGAGAAAATTGTTTTGCCCGTGTTCATTCGACGCTCCTTTGTTCGTAGGAGCGCCAAAATAACACGCGTTTGAATTCAAATCGATTGAAAGGTTTTCTGCGGTTAACATATCAACATCAATCAGTTACAAAATTTTATTTGAAAACGTTGGGACAGCCGTGATTTGCATTCAAAAAAACTCTCCGAGCTTTATAGTCAAGACTCTGTTCGTTCATAGTTTTTCCCTTTCCTTAATTTATTTCAAAATTTCACCCATCAGCCCTTCAGTCTCTTTTTCCAACGCTAGGATATCTTTGTGGATTTCCTCAAGACTGCGAAGCGGGGTGTATTTATAAAATTCTTTTGTGAAGTTGATCTCGTAGCCAACCCTATCCTTGCTCCGGTCCATCCACGCGTCTGGAACGTGGGGCAGGACTTCTCGCTTAAAATATTCTTCAATGTTGTCCGATAACGGAACATTCTCGGAGTCTCGCAATTCTGCATCCGCTTCCGGCTTGCCCTCTTTGTCTTTGCAGATATCCGCTGTCTCATCTCTCTCTGAAAGGGCTTCAAGAATCGCCTTAATGACCGGCGCTTTGATCTTGAGCCCGGCCTTCTCTATGGCGTCTTCCATGACTGCCGCAAACTTCTCCCGGTTCTTGTAAACTTTGGCGCCGTCAATTTCCGCGAGCGTGGATTTAATCGCCTTCTGTAAGGCTTCGCCTTCCTCAATCTCCTTAATGCTTTCCTTACCTTTTTTCTTGGACTTGGCGAGGTTAAGAAACCCTGACTGCTGGTCGAGGTGGGCGATCCTCTCCGGTGAAGCCTGAAAGTTCAATCGTAACGGCCGCTCAACTGTGACCCGGGTGTAGCCAAAATATTCATTCGGGAAAATTTTGCAGTATTCGCTGTTCTTGAAAATTCCATAAATTTTCGTAACCTCCGCAATATGCTCGTCACTTATCTCGTTACGCTTGTTGCCAAGGCTCCGGGCCATTTTCTTGAAAAATCCGACAGCATTAATGAGCTGAATCTTTCCCTTGCGATCCTTGACCTTGCGATTCGTCACGATCCAGACATAAGTCGAGATGCCGGTGTTGTAAAAAAGCTGATCCGGAAGCGCAACGATCGCCTCCAGCATGTCGTTTTCGATGATCCACTTGCGAATTTCGCTTTCACCGCTACCGGCACCACCGGAAAAGAGAGGCGAACCATTAAAGACAATCCCGAGCCGCGCGCCACCATTCTCCGGTCGCATCTTTGAAATCATGTGCTGAAGAAAAAGAAACGAACCGTCGCTAATGCGGGGAAGCCCTGCCCCAAACCGGCCAGCATCCCCAAGCTTTTCATGCTCCTTGACGATTTCCTCTTCGATCTTCTTCCACTCAACACCAAAGGGAGGATTGGAAAGCATGTAATCAAACTTCTCGTCCTTAAGCCCGTCCTGGGTGAAGGAATTGCCGAACTTAATATGATCTGTGTTCTGACCTTTGATGAGCATGTCCGAATTACAAATGGCATAAGATTCCGGATTGAGCTCTTGTCCGAACACCCGCAGACTGGCATCCGGGTTCAGTTCCCGCAAGTATTCCTCCGCGATGGACAGCATCCCGCCGGTCCCGCACGCCGGATCGTAAAGCGTCTTTACGATTCCTTTCTTGGTCAATATGTCCTTGTCATTCAAAAAAAGGATGTTGACCATAAGCCGGATGACTTCGCGCGGGGTGAAGTGTTCTCCAGCGGTCTCATTGGAGAGGTCCGCAAACTTGCGGATCAGCTCCTCGAAGATGTAGCCCATTTCAATGTTGGGAACAACTTCCGGATGAAGGTCAACCTCGGCAAACCGTTTGATGATCAGAAAGAGAAGGTTGGACTTATCCAGCCGCTCGATATGATCTTCGAAGTTAAAATGTTCAAGAATATCCCGGGCGTTCTTGGAAAAGCCCGTGATGTAATTGCGGAGGTTGGCGGCAATATCACTTGGGTCCGCGATCAACTTCTTGAAGTCAAACTTGCTTTTGTTGTAGAAAGAAAGTTTGGCCTTGCGTTTAAGGACCGTCTCGACCGCATCCGGTGACAGACCTTTGGTCTGGGGCAAATAGTCCAAAACCTTCTGTTTGGATGTCTCCAGCACGCAATCCAACCGGCGAAGGACGGTAAGCGGCAGGATCACCCGCCCGTATTCAGACTGCTTATAATCACCGCGCAAAAGATCGGCAATACTCCAAATAAAATTCGCGCGTTCCTTAAAATTATTGGCCACTATAGTAACCCTTATTTTTTCTTTGTTTGCGGTCGGACTTGAACCCAACAATCAGGCTTTCACATTTGGGAAGTATTTCTTGGAATGCTTCTGCGCCAATCATCGGCACTCCGGAGGATTATTGCTGCTTTTGAAGATTTTTATGAAGCGGTAAAAAGTCCCGAAGAGTCTTATTTGGTAGCCCCAACGGGATTTGAACCCGTGTTTGAAGACTGAGAATCTCCCGTCCTGGACCAGGCTAGACGATGGGGCCTTAAGGTTGTGTTCAATATTACCATATTCCCTTCGAGGGTCAATAAAAAATTACGGCGGGGAATTCCTGAAAGGACATTGGGCACGGAATAAAAATTATGTTATATTTATACCGATTTCTCGGCGTATCAAGTGGTTGCGCCAGGGGATCCCGGCGTTTTCAGGATGGCGGCGAGGCGGCAGCCGAGCTTGCTTGTCCTTAACGCTTCTACGAGTAAGGAGTCCGGTTTGGCCACGTATGTCGGAATCGGTTTCAGCAAAAATCTCGACACCCTGAAGGCGGCCCAGGAAGCCGCTGAGCAGGCCAAAAAAATTTTAAACCAGGACCGGATTGACGTCACGTTTGTCTTTAACACGATCCACTATTCTCCCGAAGAGTTCCTCCCGCAGATTTATGAGACCCTCAATAAAACAAAACTCATCGGCTCCTCGACCGCCGGGATCATCCTGCCCGAACGGATCGAAACCCGCGGGCTCGCGGTCATGGCGCTCCATTCCGACGACATCAAATTTGAAACCAGCCACGCCGGGCACTTGAACCTGCAGGACATCCGGGCTGCCGGCGCGGATTTCGCTCGGAGCTCGCTGACGGACTACGGCAAACAACACCGGAAGCTGTTTTTTTTCTTCGCCGACGGGCTGTTGCACGAACTGGCGAATCTCACCGAAGGGGTGCGCCAGCAATTCGGAAACGCCTTTCCCATCGTGGGGGTCGGGAGCAGCGACGATTTTCATTTCAAGAAAACTTATCAATATTTTGACAACACCTTCATGTCGACGGGGGCAAGCGGCGTTCTCTTCGGAGGCCGGGCCCACATCGGGCTGGGCTGCCGCCACGGCTGGCGCCCTTTGGGAAAACCCCGGATCATCGATGATATCAAAGGTCATATCATCAACACCATCGACGGCCAGCCCGCCGTCAAAATTTATGAAGAATATTTCGCAACCGAGGCCCAGGGACTGCCCCAGGGCCGGCTGGCCTATCTCAACAGCCGCTACCCCCTGGGGATGGCCGTCGCGGGCATGAATGAATATCTTCTGCGCAATGTCATGTTCACCTTCGAAGACGGGAGCATGGGCTGTCAGCACAATATCCTCGACAAAACCGAAGTTCACATCATGATCGGCGGCAAGGATTCCTGTCTGAGGGCGGCTCAGGCGGCGGCGGAAGACGCGAAAGAGCAGATGCAAGGCCGGACCCCGCGGTTGATCCTGATTTTTGAATCCCTGATCCGCTATAAAATCCTGGGTCGCACCGCCGACGAAGAAATCCAAATGGTCCGCAATATCCTCGGAGCTGACGTGCCGACGCTGGGGATGTATTCTTTCGGAGAGATTTTCACCTTTGCCGCGGCCAATGGAACGCAGACGCTATTACAAAACGGAAGCATCATGATCCTGGCCGTTTGTTAAAAGGACCTTATGACGCAATTTCTCATTTTCTCGTTGTTGATCATCATCGGACTCCTGGCTTACTTTCTCATCGACACGCTCCAGCAGATGAAAGGTCTCAAAAGCGCTTTAAAAAGACTGACCGTCTCCTTCGACGAACTTGACGAGCAGGCCAAGCTCATCGTCAAGACCGACCTCGAATTGAACAAAGCCCAGGAAGAACTCGACAAACGTCTCAACGGGCTCGACGCTCTGCAGAAAACTTCGCGCCTGATCAGCACGACCCTCGACGAGAACGAAATCTTCCAACGGCTCAATCAGCCTTTGTTGAACGAACTGGGATTTGAAAAATATCTCCTCTATACCCTGACGGAAAAAAAACCCCTGCAAAATCGCGTCGCGATCGGGTTCATCGCCGCCGAGCAGACAAGGATCACGGAACACCTGAAGAAAAACGAAAGGCTGATGGGTCTCCTGACAGAAGGACACATGCTGTCCTCTTTCAAAACGCCGGAAGATATGGTCAACCTCATCACCGATATTTTCAAGGTTCGGCATTTCATCATCACGCCGATCCTCGCCCAGGACAGTATGATCGGCATCCTTTTTGCCGGCAACCAGAGCGATGCCTTCGCCGTCACCGAAGGCGACAAGGAGCTCCTCTCCATTCTGGCGGACCAGATCGGCCAGGCGATCGAAACGGCCCGGTTGTTTGAGCAGGTCTACCGTGCCCGGCAGGTCCTCGAGGCCAAGGTGCAGGAACGGACCAAAGAGCTTTCCTCGGCGCTGGAAGAAGTCCAACGGATCAGCCGGAACAAGTCCGAATTCATCTCCGCCGTCTCACATGAGCTGAGGACGCCGCTCACATCCATCAAAGGGTACGCCTCAATCCTGATAACCGGAAAAGTCGGCGAAATTCCCGATAAGGTTAAAGAACGTCTGGAAAAGGTCAACAAGCATTCCGACAACCTTGTCAAACTCATCAATGACCTTCTTGATATTTCCCGCATCGAATCTGGAAAAATCGAAATGAAGATCGTGCCGTACGCCATTCTGCCGGTCATCGAAAACGTCCACGATCTCCTGACCCCCCAGATGAAGGAGAAGAATATCAATTTTGTCACGGATATCCCCGCCCATTGCCCCGCCATTCCCATGGATTTAAGCCAGGCAGAACGGGTCTTTATCAATCTCGTCAGCAACGCCATCAAGTTCACGCCCGGGAATGGAACAATCACGGTCGCGGTGACAACCAATGAAAAAGACGCCACATTCTCCGTCTCTGATACAGGGATCGGGATCAAAGAAGAAAACATCCCCAACCTTTTCAACGAATTTTACCGCGTGGATAACGAAATCAACCAGAATGTCAAAGGGACGGGCCTGGGACTCGCTCTGGCCAAGAAAATCGTCGCAGCCCACGGCGGCAAGATGTGGCTTACGAGTCAAGTGCATCACGGAACAACATTTTATTTCACCCTGCCCCTCGCGCCCAAAACGAACGGCGCGATGAACCCGGCCCAGCGGAGGTTATAAATTATGCGCAAAGAACGAATCCTGACCATCGACGACGATCCCGACATCCTCGATGTCCTGAGCCTGACTCTTTCCGAACATTATGATATTGTTCAAGCCCCCAACGGGCAGGAAGGGCTCAAACTCGTCCAGATTGCAAACCCCAACCTCGTCATCTGCGATTACATGATGCCGGTGATGAACGGGCCGGACTTTTGCAAGGCGATGAAAAAAGACATTTTGCTGGAACACATCCCCGTCATCATGCTGACCGGCAAAGGCGAGGTCAAAGACATGGTCGGCGGCATCGAAGCCGGCGCCGATGATTACATCGTTAAACCTTTCGACCCCAGCGCCCTTCTGGCGCGCATCAAAATGATCTTGCGGCGCACCAGCCGCAGCCTCGACGCCAACCCCCTGACGCATTTGCCCGGCAACACCTCCATCATGGAAGAATTGCAAAACAGCATCAGCAGCGGAAACGTTTTCGCCGTCGGATACGCGGATCTCGACAAATTCAAGATGTACAACGATAAATACGGGTTCGAAAAGGGCGATGACGTGATCCGGGAGGTGGCCCGCCTTTTAGTCCGGGTGGTGCGGGAAGACGGCGGGCCCGCGTCTTTCATAGGCCATATCGGCGGAGACGACTTTGTTTTTATCGCCGCCGACGCCGTCATCGACAAAATTTGCGCCCGCATCGTCAAGGAATTCGATGCGACGGCCCCGCAGTTTTACAATGAGGAAGACCGCGCAGCCGGGTACATCATCGGCAAGGACCGTTTGGGCAATGAAATCAAAACCGGACTCCTCTCCGTCTCCATCGGCATCGTCAGCAACGCGACACACAAAATCACCCACGTCGCTCAAATCAGCGAACTGGGCGCGGAGCTCAAAAAATATGCCAAGAGTTTTCAGGAGAGTATTTTTGTACGAGACCAGCGCAAGGGGGCGAAAGAGGTTTGAAAGAATTGTCAGGTCGTCGCTAAAATCTGAACGATTCAAGGATAGTTTGTGTCGAGAAATCGGATAACGGCCCTCGGCCCATAAAAATTGGCTGCAACAGCATTAAAGTAGAGATTTGTTTCCTGCCGTGCAACGGGAAGCATCGTGCGGAAAGCGATCAGGGCAATCGCCGTCATAACCCCGAGGATCAGGAGATATTCCATCGCCGCCTGCCCCGGATCCTTTTTATAATCATTTCTTCTTCTCATACCCCTCATGCCTCTTGTTCTGGTTCAACTATACCATCCGCCAAAAATGATTGCCAGGACTTTTACGTTTGGATGAGATGCGAGGCGCGCAACGAAGCAGATCGCCAAACGCGAAAGTCCTTATTGCAACAGACTGTCCGAAACGGGATGAGAATCACACAGGCAGACGTTTTAAAAATTTGACGGCCGCCGGCGGGTCGTTCGAACCAAAAAAGTAACTGGCGGTCACCATGATGTTGGCCCCGGCCCTGGCAGCGCCCGGCGCTGTTTCCGCATTGACGCCTCCATCCACGGCAATATCGCCGGTGAACTTTGCCCGCAAAGCGGCGATCTTCGGCAAAACCTCAGGGATAAATTTCTGCCCGGCAAACCCGGGATTGACCGACATCACCAGAACTCCATCGATGTCCTTTAACACGCCGTCAAAACACAACGGCGTGCCAGGATTGACGACCACAAAGGCCTTCTTCCCGCCGGATTTGATCTTCCAAATATCCGCGAGCGCCGCTTGAGGATCAAACGACTCGAGTTCTTTGGGAAATTGCCCGAACTCGCGGGACTCTTTCCTGCGGGTCCCGTAGCATTCAACCTGAAGAGAAATGATGTCCGACCCGGCGTTGATAAAATCCTGGATATAAAATCCCGGGTGCTCGATCATAAGGTGGGCTTCGATGGGAAGCCGGGTGACTCGACGGATGGCCTGGACAATCACAGGGCCGATGGAAATATTAGGGACAAAATGACCGTCCATCACGTCGACGTGGATCAGGTCCGCGCCGGCGTCTTCGCACATCCTGACCTGATCGCCTAATCTTGTGAAATCAGCGCAAAGAACACTGGCGCCGACCTGGATGGATTTGGACATAAATTTAGTGCGCGGGGTGGGACTTGAACCCACATGCCTTGCGGCACACGCCCCTCAAACGTGCGCGTCTACCAATTCCGCCACCCGCGCAAAATCTCACTTTTGCAAAGCCGCGGCAATAAATTCCCGAAACAACGGATGAGCCCGCTCCGGCTTCGACCGGAATTCGGGATGAAACTGACAGGCCACAAACCAGGGATGATCCTTCAGCTCCACAATCTCGACGAGACCGCTCTGCGGATTTTTCCCGGCGATGACCATTCCGTTCTTTTCAAAAACCTTCTTGTATTTGTTGTTAAATTCATACCGGTGCCGGTGCCGCTCGCTGATGGATTCCTTCTTATAAGCGCGAAAACTTTGCGTATCTTTTTCAAACCGGCAGGCGTAAGCCCCCAGCCGCATCGTCGCCCCCAGATTCGTCACCTGCTCCTGCTCTTCCAGAAGGCTGATCACGGGATACCGGGTCTCTTTCGAAAATTCCGTTGAGTCGGCGTCGTTCAAACCGCAGACATGCCGGGCAAACTCGATGGTGGCCACCTGCATCCCCAGACAAATCCCCAAAAAAGGAATCTTGTTTTGCCGGGCGTACCGGACGGCCTCAATCTTGCCGTTGATGCCTCGGCTGCCGAAACCGCCGGGGATAAGGATCCCCCTGGAATTCCCCAGATATTTTTCGACATTACCGGGCTCCAGCTCTTCCGAGTCAACTTTGTTGATGATGACCTTCGCGTCGTTGGCGATCCCCCCGTGCATCAGGGCTTCATAAATCGATTTGTAGGCATCGGGAAGAGACATGTACTTGCCCACGACGGAAATTTTGACTTCTTTTTTGGGGTTCTTCAGCCGTTCGACCACATAATTCTTCCAGCCGTTCAAATCCTTTTCCTCTTTTTTAATATTCAGCTTCTTGAGGATCAGGTCGTCGATCCCTTCCTTCTTGAAACAGAGGGGGACTTCGTAAATGTGCTTAACGTCCGCGGCCTCCACAACGGCCTCGCGGTCCACGTTGCAGAACAACGAGATCTTTTCTTTCTGCTCTTTGGAAATGTGCCTCTCGGTCCGGCAGAGCAAAATATCCGGCTGGATGCCGATCTCCCGCAGCCGGCCGACGGAATGCTGGGTCGGCTTCGTCTTCTGTTCCCCCGCCGCTTTGATATAAGGCAGCAGGGTCACGTGGATGTTGATGGCGTGGTGCTCGCCCAGTTCCCAGCGCATCTGGCGGATCGCCTCCAGGAAAGGAAGGCTTTCAATGTCGCCGACGGTCCCGCCGATCTCGATCAGGGCAACGTCCACCTCGCCTTCCCGGGCCCCTTTGCGGATGCAGCGTTTGATCTCGTCGGTGACGTGAGGGATGATCTGAACCGTTTTCCCCAGATAATCGCCCCGGCGTTCCTTGGTGATGACCGAATAATAAATTTTCCCCGCCGTAATGTTGCTGTCTTTCGTGATGACCGCGTTGGTGAACCGTTCATAATGCCCCAGGTCCAAATCGGTTT
>CAYHZK010000029.1:0-16936 GCA_964361085.1 uncultured Planctomycetales bacterium | reverse complement strand
GGGGACTTTGACAATGACGGGGATGAGGATGTTTTTTTGGTGAGCAACAATGACAGGGCGGTTTTTTTTCTCAACGAAAACAGCTCCGGGCATCATTGGCTGACGCTGAAATTGACCGGCAGGGGAAAGAATACGAATGCCGTCGGTGCCAAAGTCAAAGTCGTAACGCGGGGTTTGTCCCAGTGGCAGGAAGTCCGCAGCGGTTCGGGTTTTTTGTCGCAGAAGGATCAGCGGCTGCATTTTGGTTTGGGACATGGCGCGAAGGTTGATCGTATTGAGATCGTCTGGCCGGACGGCCAGCGGCAGAATTTTAAGGACGTCGCGGCGGATCAGATCATCGCGGTGACGCAGGGCGCAAACAATTTTGTTTTGATCCCCAGGAAGAAGGAGACACCCCTCGCAAAAAGGGCCGGGACAAGTCATCAAAATCCGTTTGATGAGCAAGAAAGGATCAGGGCAGGGATGTTCGAAGGGGATCCCATTGCCCGACGGGCGGCTGTCCAGAGTTTAGTCCGGTTGTTTCAACAGGAAGCGCCCCTGCAGACATCGTCGATGTTAAAGAAGCGGGAATGGGTTGGTGTCCTGCTTGAAAAACTTGATGATCCGGATCCCGAAGTCCGGCGTTCGGCGATTGAGGCTTTGGGATATTCGGAGAGTTACCGGGCGGTGGTCCCTTTGCTGGAGCAGTTTCAGGCTGACGAGACGCGGCTGCGCTGGCAGGCCGTTAAATCCATCGGCATTTTGCGGGACTCGCGGGGCAGAGACTCGCTGACGAATGTGATCCGCAATTCTCGGGAAGATGAATCCGTCCGGGTGGAAGCCGTCCTGAGTTTGAAAAAATTAGGAGAGCGAGATGTATTAGCGCCTGTGATCGTGATCTTAAAGGAAGGCAAAGAGGAGGAACGGGTCAAGGCCCGGCATATTCTCGAGGCCTTGCTGAAACACGAAGAATCGGTTCTGATTGATCGGCGGGAAATTTTGCCGCTCTTGTCGGAAAACGGGGCACAGCATGAATAAAAAACTTCAGTCAGAACATCTTTTGGCCAAAGAGACCTTCTGGATGCGACAGCTGTTGTGGGCATTTTTGACAACGGTTTTAACCGGACTCGTCACCTATGTTATCGCCGGGATCCAAATCTGGAAACAGTGGGTTTATCTTGCGCATGCCTTGGTGGGGAGTTACCTGACGATTATCCTGGTTCCGTATATTGTCCATCATTTTAAGCGCACGCTGCCGCTGCGCCGCGTCGGCATTTTGGTCAGCGGGATCATGACCATGATCGTTATCCTGGTCTTGACGGGTACGGGGTTATGGATGGTTTTTTTGGGTCAGCGGGAGGCCTTGCGCTGGGTCTATCATAATCATGTTTGGGCGGGGTTTGTTGCGCTGGCATTGGTTGTTGCGCATTGCGCGGGACACCGGCTGTTTCTCCCGGAACAACGGCGCAAAACGGAGGCGCTCTGGTTTGCCTCCATTCCGGTGTCATCTGTCAAGAGCGGCTTGCGAGGGTTTTTGCTCGTCGCTGCTCTGCTCGTCGCGGCAACGCTGGCGTATCAGCGTGCGCCCTCAACGTATCGGGATAAAGCCGCTGTTCATCCGTATGAATTGCCGTATGGGGATCATCCGTTTCGCCCTGGCCAGACCGAGACGATCAACGGAACGTTTCTGGATGAACGGCGTCTGGTGAAATCGCAGCAATGCGCGACATGTCATGCGCAGATTGTCCGGGAATGGCAGGAATCGATCCACGCCCAGGCCGCTTCCGACAAGACGTATGAGCGGAATGTCAATCTGCTGGCCGAAAAGCGGGGGATCGCCGCGACACGCTATTGCGAAGGATGCCACGCGCCGGTGGCCCTTTTGAGCGGACAGTTGGGGTGCACGGCGGGGTCATCGGGAGTCCTGCCAACCGGGAAGGCGTGAATTGCATGGTCTGTCACGGCATTGACGAGGCCGTGCATTTGCGGGGGGTTGGGAGTTACCGGATGAATCCCGTCGATCGTTATCTTTTCTCGGATCGTGAAGAAATATGGGCCATGATGATTCACAACTTTTTGGTCCGGATCCATCCCCAGGAGCATCGCCGGGAGATGGATCGGCCGATTGTTTCCAATCCCCACCTGTGCGCCACCTGCCATGTCCAGTTCATGGATAAGGATATGAATCAGTGGGGATGGATCAAAATGCAGGATGAGTACACAGCGTGGCTCAAAAGTCCCTATTCCCATCAGTCCGAACAGACGTTTGCCCATGAGGAATTGAAACGGTGTCAGGACTGTCATATGTCCTTGACGAAAAGCGATGATCCCTCCGCTGATAAAGACGGCCTGGCCCGTTCTCATCGCATGCCGGGCGCGAATACGGCGATCCCGTGGCTGATGGGAGACCAGGAGCAGTTGAACAGTGTTAAGAATTTTTTGCAATCCGCAAAGGTCCGCGTCGATATCGAAGAGCCCAATCGCAAGCAGGGGCCGCGCAGTCAGCAGTTTGTCGCCTCAGCGGCGCTGGAGGAGACAGAGGCGCCCTATTATTTTTACATGGGGGAGGAGGTTACGCTGAACGTCATTGTCATCAATTCCGCCGTCGGGCATGATTTTCCCGGCGGGACGATTGATATCAATGAGGCCTGGCTCGCGCTTAAAGTTGTGGATGCCCGGAATAAAGTTATTTATGAAAGCGGACAATTGCTCGATGATCTGTCGGTGGACCCGAAAGCGCAAATTTACCGCTCGGTCCCCGTCGACCGGAACGGAAACCACGTCTGGCGGCATGACCTGTTCAATATGGTGGGGCAGAGTTATCGGAAGGCGATCCCGGCCGGGCAGTCCGATGTGGTCTCGTACACTTTTAACATTCCTTATTGGGCCAAGGGCCCCCTGACGGTGAGCGCGGTGGTGCGGTACCGGAAGTTCAACCAAAAGTACGCCGAGTGGGCCCTGGAACATCAAGGGATTGTCCTGCCCGTCGTCGACATGGCCCGCGACGCCCTGATCGTCCCCATTCGTTATAAACCGGAAATTGAGAAGCCGGAAGTCGTTTTTTGATTTGACAACCCTGGTGATATCAGCTAGACTCAACCTACTTTTTAACAATCCTTTTGTCAAGGAGGACCCGATGGAAGAATTATCGTTCTACGATGTGAAAACCAAATCGAAATTCAATGCCACCGAATATTCCGTCAAAGAAAAGGCCGGCAGATTTTTCGCCGTTGCCAAATCTCCCAAAGGGACCCACGAATGCTGGAGGGTCCTCGGCAAGGATGACGCCGCCAGATTGAAGAAAAAATAACCTGTTCAACCCTCGATTCCTCCCAGGGGAAGAGATACCCCCATGGTATTTTGAGCCCGTTTAAGGATATGGGACGAAAAACGCACTATTAAAAAACCACAAACATCCCTCAGTTTGGCAAAATTGGTTGCCACGTTCGCTTCGGACAAAAAGGCAGAAGAGATCACGATTCTTGATATGCGCTGTGTTGTGAGTTTCTGCGATTTTTTTGTGATCTGCACCGGGAATTCCAATCGGCAGGTGCAGGCCATTGCCGAAGGGGCCCAGGAGGGGTTAATCAACCTCGGCATGAAGATCAACCGCGTTCAGGGGTTCCGTGACGGACAGTGGGTTCTTCTTGATCTGGGGGATGTGGTTTTGCACGTTTTCGAGAGGGAAATCAGGGGATTCTACGGTCTGGATTATCTCTGGCAGGAAGCCAAGATCGTTAACTGGAAACCGTAATTTTAAGATTTGAGGGCTCTCATCCGGGTTCGCCGTTTGAAAAATCGGGTTAGGGCCCTCAATTTTTGCAGCCGTTGGGTTTTTTATGTTCGGTGAATTCAAAGAGCAGCTTCGTGACGCCATCGCGGAATCCGTTAAGGGATTCTTTGCGGAACCGGCTGCCGTCCCCGTCGTGGAAGTGGAAGTCCCCGCCGACAAAAGTCACGGCGAATTTTCAACCAACATCGCCCTCAAATCCACCAAGGCCTTGAAACGCCCGCCGCTGGACCTCGCCGCCCAGTTCCGCGAGGCCATCCAGAAAAACCTGATGCGGTCTTCGCTCGATACCAGAGTCGAACGGATCGATATTCAGAAGCCGGGCTTCATCAATTTCTACCTGACCCGCAATGCCGTTTACGATGTCCTTTATCAGGTGCATCGCGAACAGGACAATTATGGCCGCAGCGACTTCGGGCAGGGGAAGAAAATCCAGATCGAATTTGTCAGCGCGAATCCGACCGGGCCTCTGAGCGTTGCCCATGCCCGTCAGGCGGCCGTCGGGGACGCGCTGGGGAATATCTTCAAATTCATCGGTTTTCAAACCACCAAGGAATATTACGTCAACGACGAAGGCAACCATATCAATATCCTCGGGCGCTCGATCCATGACCGCGCCGTCGAGCGGTTGGGGGGGAGTGTTCAGTTTGCCGAGGATGGGTATCAGGGTGAGTACATTTACGACATCGCCGACAGTTTTATTCGGAAACACAGTGTAAAAAGCCTGGCGGATCTGGAGCGTCACGGGCCGCAAGAATTTTCGCAATTTGGCGTTGATGATCTGATGGATGTCATCCGGAAAGAGCTGGAGGATTTCGGCGTCCGTTTTGACGTCTGGTCTTATCAATCCGAAGTCGCGAGCGACGAGAAAGTCGCGCTGGGATTGAAAGAACTGCAGGCCCAGGGGCATATCTACGAGCAAGACGGTGCCATGTGGTTTAAGACAACCGTTTATGGCGATGACAAGGACCGTGTTGTGCGCAAGAGCGACGGCAGTTATACCTATTTTATGCCGGACATTGTTTATCACAAAAATAAGTTCAGCCGGGGGTATGAAAAGGTTTTTAATATCTGGGGGCCGGATCATCACGGCTACATCCCGCGGTTGCGGGCGGCGGTCCAGGCGTTGGGGCAGAAGCCGGATGCCTTGCAGGTTTTGATCGTGCAACTGGCCACGTTATTCAGGGAAGGCAAGCCGGTTCAGATGTCCACACGGAGGGGCCAGTATATTACCCTGCGCGAGGTTATCGAGGAGGTTGGGGTGGATGCCGCGAGGTTTTTCTTTTTGATGCGCCTCATCGACGCGCATCTGGAATTCGATCTCGAATTGGCGAAAAAGGAAACGCCGGAAAATCCGGTTTATTATATCCAGTACGCCCACGCGCGGATTTACAGCATTGTGGAAAAAGCCGGCGAGTCGAGCCTGCACATGAAGACGACGGGGCTGTCATGCCTGAAGGAGACGGAAGAGCTCGACCTGATCAAGAAGATCGGGCATTTTCCTGAGATCCTCTTAACCTGTTGGAGACAAACGGATGCCTTTGCCCTGGTCAATTACCTGCAAGAGTTGGCCGCGACCTTTCATAAATTTTATGACCAGCACCGTGTCGTCGACCCTGAGAATCGAGATCTCTCCTCTGAACGATTGTTCCTGATTGATGCCGCCCGAATTGTCATTGCCAACGGTCTGCGTTTGCTGGGCGTGAGTACGCCGAAAAAAATGTAGTTTTATATTTTCGCTTCACGCTTCACGAAATACGCTGCACGGATAAAACGATGCCTGTCCTCACAACGCAAAAATTCTGGAATGTCCGCAACCCTGACCCTGCGTTGCAGGTGCTTTTCTGTAATACCTTAGGCATCCATCCTCTGATTGCCCAGCTTTTGGTCAACCGGGGCATCACCACGATTGAAGAGGCCCGGTCGTTTCTTTCCGCCGACCTCTCAGGGCTGCACGATCCGTTTGAATTCAAAGATATGGACGTTGCGGTGGCCCGGATCAAGACGGCGCAGGCCAAACGGGAAACGATTTTGATTTTTGGCGATTATGACGTCGATGGCGTAACCTCTTCGGCCCTGTTGCATAAGGCGCTGAAGGCGATGGGGGTCTCTGTTGTGAACCACATCCCTCACCGGATGTCGGACGGTTATGGCCTCAATGACAATGTCGGCAACGTTGCGCGGGAGGCCGGCGCTCATCTCTTGATCGCCGTCGACTGCGGGATCACGGCCAACCGCGAAGTGGACATTCTCAACGGGATGGGGATCGACGTGATCATTCTCGATCACCATGAACCGTCCGAAGACGGACTGCCGAAGGCTTTGGCGGTGATTGACCCCAAGCGCAAGGATTGCCCGTATCCTTTTAAGCATTTAGCCTCGGTCGGGCTGGTGGCGAAGCTCATCCAGGCCCTGTTGGGGCATGTGCCGGAAGACCATTGGGATTTGATCGCCCTGGGAACGATCGCCGACGTGGTCCCGCTCAAAGGAGAAAACCGCATCTTTGTCCGTCATGGTCTCCCCAAACTCGGCGAGACCAGCAAGGCCGGCCTTGCGGCGCTGATCGATATTGCCAAATTGCGCGGCAAAAAATTTAAACCGTATTACGTCGGTTTTATTTTAGGCCCCCGGATCAATGCCACCGGACGTATGGGTTCGGCCCAGAAGTCTTTGGATCTCCTTCTGACCGAAGATCCGGCGCAGGCGTATGCGCTCGCCCAGGATATGGAATCGCTGAACTCCGAACGGCAGAAGATGCAGCGGGATGTGGTGCAGGACGCGCTGGATATGGTCGAGCGGGAGGTCAATTTTAAAGAACATAAGGTGATTGTCCTGAGCAAGGCCGGGTGGCACAAAGGCGTTTTGGGAATCGTGGCCTCGCGTCTGGCGGAGATGTATTACCGTCCGACGGTGATCATTTCTCTGGAGGACGGGATCGGCACGGCGTCGGCCCGCTCGATTGAAGGGTTCCATTTGCACGAGGCCTTGACCCATTGCGCGGAGATCCTCGATAATTTTGGCGGACACAAACTCGCCGCGGGACTGACGATCCGTCAGGAAAACATCGAGCGTTTTAAATCGAAGATCAACGATTTTGCCAGAGAAATCATTGATCTCCGTAATCTGATTCCGACGATCCGGGTTGACTGCGAAATCCCTCTGTCGGGTGTAAGCCTCGAGGTGGCCCGGGCCATCGATCTTCTGGAGCCCTACGGGGAGGGCAATCCCGCGCCGGTTTTTTGTTCCCGGCAGCTCATCGTGAAAGGCCAGCCGAGCCTTTTGGGAAAAGATACGCTCAAGTTTTGGGTCACGGACGGGCAGACGACGGTTTCGGCCGTTGGATTTGGAATGGGCAGTTACCGGGAATCCCTTTCTCCCGGACAGCAGGTGGATGTGGCCTACGAAGTGATTATTGATGATTGGAACAAAGCGCCGACCGTGCAGTTAAAATTGAGGGACATCAGGGCAAGCCAGTAAGAAGGGAAGACCCGTTTTTAAGCCTTCTGGACTTTCCCGGCCTTGAGGCATTTGGCGCAGACGTTGATCCGTTTGGTTACGCCTTTGATGAGGGTTTTGATTTTTTGCAGATTGGGATGGAAGAGCCGCAGGGTTTTGCCGACGATCTTGGCACCGGCGCCGCCTTTGCGTTTGATCATACCGCGTCGTTTATATTTATTGCCCGAGAGGGGGCCTTTTCCGCAGATTTCACACGTTTTTGGCATTTCCGGTCATCCTTAAAAAATTTTTTAAAATTATTAGCAAACGAGACCTCAGTATATCGAAAATAATCCCTTTGTCAAGGACAGATTTTTTGAAAATTTTTAGAAAAAAATCATCCCGGCATACAAATTTGCTATAATGGCCCCCATGTCAATGACAACGTTATCCGAAGGATTAGGGCAATTACCGCGTTTCCAGAAGCGTTCTTTTGTTCCGGAAGGGGCGGATCTCTCTTTACGGGATCAGGTGGTGGGTTTGTTTGAAAAACTGCGGGTCCGGCCCGTGACTTCGAGCAATGAGCTGGAACAGTGGTTGATGGATCGCAGCGAACTGGAGGCGGCCTTGGATCAGGTGGGTTCGGTGCTTTATATCCGCATGACATGCCAGACGGACAATGAAACCTTTGCCGAGGAGTACAAGAAATTTATTGAGGTCGTGATTCCTGCCGTCAAACCTCTCGATGACCAGCTGAACCAGAGACACCTGACGCTGCGCCAGCAATTTATCCTTAATAAAAAACGTTATGAGGTCTATGACCGGACGATCACGAGTGATGTCGAGCTGTTCCGCAAGGAAAATGTGCCGCTCCACACGCAGGTGCAGTTGCTTTCGCAGGAATATCAGACGGTCTGCGGGGCTATGAGCGTTCCGTTCCAGGGCGAAGACATGACCATGCCGCAGGTGAGTAAATTTTTGCAGGAACCGGACCGCGCCCTGCGGGAATCCGCCTGGCGGGCCATGACTGGGCGGCGCCTGCAGGACCGCGAGCGTCTTGATGAACTTTTCGATAAAATGCTCAAGCTGCGCCACACCATCGCCCTCAATGCCGGGGTCGCCAATTTTTGCGAATACCAGTTTCACGCCTACCACCGTTTTGACTACACGCCCCAGGATTGCAAAAAGTATCATGACAGTGTCGCGCAGCTGGTCGTTCCGGTTTATAAGAAAATCCTGGACCGCCGTAAGGCCGATATGGGCGTGCCTGCCCTGCGCCCCTGGGATACGCAGGTGGATCCCCGCGGCCGTCCGGCTTTAAAACCGTTTGTTGAGGTGGAGACCCTGATTGAAGGCACGGGCAGGATTTTTTCGCAGCTGGATCCGGAATTGGGAACACAGTTCCAGGAAATGTCCGAACTGGGGCTTCTGGATTTGGCGAGCCGCAAGGGAAAGGCCCCCGGCGGCTATCAAAACACCCTGGCCGAGGCGCGAAAACCTTTTATCTTTATGAATGCCGTCGGCGTTGATGATGATGTCCGGACTCTCTTGCACGAGGGCGGGCATGCCTTTCACGCCCTGGCCGCCGCGGCCGATCCGCTTTATCCGTATCGCCATGCGCCTATGGAATTTTGCGAAGTCGCTTCGATGAGCATGGAGCTCCTGGGAAATGGTTATCTGGAAACCTTTTATTCCGCCGAAGATTGCGTCCGCTCCTGTCAATCGCACCTTGAGGATGTCATCCATCTCCTGGCCTGGGTGGCCACGATCGACGCCTTTCAGCACTGGATTTATGAACATCCGGATCACACCGGCAAAGAGCGCTCGGAGGCGTGGATGAGGATTTATGGGCGTTTTGGCGGGGACTTTCTGGACTGGGCGGGGTTAGAGGATATTCTGCGATCGCTCTGGCAGCGGCAGCTGCACATCTTCGAAGTCCCATTTTACTATATCGAATACGGTATCGCCCAGCTCGGCGCCTTGCAACTCTGGTTGAACGCCCGGCAGGACCAGCAGAAGGCGCTGGGGCAATACCGGGCCGCTCTGGCGTTGGGGGGATCGCGGCCTTTGCCGGAGCTGTTTCAGGCGGCGGGGCTGAGATTCGATTTCTCGGCGGAGACCATCGGCCCGCTGGTCGCGGCCGCTGAAAAAGAGCTGGGGCTTTGAGGGGTGGGCATGAACAGGATTAAAATATTTTTCGTTTTCATTTTATCCTCGACGCTGTTTCCTGCGACGGGCGGGGCCCAGCCGTCGCTCAATGCCAAACTCGCCGAGCTGGAGACGCGGGTTCAGGCGCTGGAGGAATATTCGGAGAAGCTGCAAAAATCCCTCAACAGTTTTTCCCAGAAACTCGTGAAAACCGTTGATGAACAGCTGAGGGCCGCGGCAGGCGAGACTGCCGTTTTGAACCCCATCTCCCGCAAGGTCACGAAAATCGAAACCAATACCGGAACGTTCTTGGTTTCGATCCAGAAAATGGAGAAACTCAGCAATGGCAATGGTTACCGCCTTTACCTTCAGGTCGGCAACCCCCATGGCGCGACGTATGGCGATGTCAAGATCCGTTTGTATTGGGGAAGCAAGTGGGATTCGAGTTACCAGAACGTGCCTTATGAAGAATGGCGAAATTCTCTGACCGGCGGAGAATATGTATACAACGGGTTATTGGAATCCGGCGTCTGGACCGACATCGCTGTGGACCTGATCCCCGCCGAGTATAACCAATTGCAGTACGTCGAATGTCAGATGGAAGTCAACACCGTCAAGCTGCAGAAAGCCAAAACATTTTGAAATTAAAAAATACCAGGAGGATCGCCATGCGCAAATTAGGATTGCCGGTGCTGTTGATGATATCAGTTGCGCTGTCCGTTATGACGGTTTCCGTCAGCGCGGGTGAAAATGTCCTGGGACTGTCGGACACCAATCAGACCTATGACCTTTATCTGCAGGGCAGCGACGGCGGGGCGTCGGTTATCAAAAACGTTGAGATCGTCGATATCAAGACCATCCAGAACCTGGTTTTTCTTGTGATCAATACCGACACCTTTGCGTCCAAGAGGTCGCAAGGGCTTATCCGGTTTGATTACGTCCAGGCCATCCTGCCGTCTTACCGCAGCGCCCAGTTTCAAGGAACGTCGCAGATCAAATATTAGAGGAGACTCCAGTGAAAAATGGCAAGATAGGGGACTGTTGCAAAATGGCCAGATGCAAGGCATCGACGAGTGAGCGCGGAGGCGGCCTTTCTGGACGTCGCACAAGCGAACGAGGAGATAACGCCGCAGATGGGCGTTTTGCAGCAGTCCCGACAGTGGTTTTGAAGGAAGGGCGGTATATCCGCCTTTTGCGGCAGGGGGAGTGGGAATTCGTGTGCCGTAAAAACTGTACCGGGATTGTCATCATTCTGGCCATGACGGAAGAACAAAACGTCCTTTTTGTCGAACAGTACCGTCTGCCGGTGGCCAAAAACGTGATCGAATTCCCGGCCGGGCTGGTCAATGATCTTAATTTGAAAAAGAAAGAAACGATCCTCAACGCCGCGCGCCGGGAATTATGGGAAGAAACCGGCTACCGCGCCCGTCGGATCGTCAAGGTCATGGACGGCCCCAGTTCCGGCGGCAGTTCTTCCGACATCATCACCATCGTGATGGCCAAGGGGTTGAAAAAAGTGTCCGCCGGAGGAGGGGATGAAACCGAGGCGATCACGGTGCATGAAATTCCTCTGGACAAGGCCGATCCCTGGCTGGCCCAAAAACGCAAAACGGGGTGCCTGATCGACCCCAAAATTTACGCTGGACTTTATTTTCTAAAAAAATATAATGGTGAAAACTCAAACGGTTAATTTCAAAATGTAAAGGAGCAGTTGAAATGAGCAAGGTGACTGAGCTTTTAGGCAGCGAGGCTAAAACCCTTTTAGAACACACATGCAAGACGATTTCCAAAGACGATATCACGCTTCCGGGCCCGGATTTTGTCGACCGCGTCTTTGTCGGCTCCGACCGCAGCAATAATGTCTTGAAACATTTAAACTGGCTTTATTTCCACGGCCGTCTCGGCGGGACAGGGTATGTCTCGATTCTCCCCGTCGATCAGGGGATTGAGCATTCCGCCGGCGCCTCGTTTGCCCCGAATCCCATTTATTTTGATCCGGAGAATATCGTGAAGCTCGCGATCGAAGGCGGGTGCAACGCCGTCGCCTCAACCTTAGGCGTCCTGGGGCTCGTTTCCAGAAAATACGCCCACAGGATTCCCTTCGTCGTCAAGATCAACCACAATGAGTTTTTAAGCTACCCTAATAAATACGACCAAATCCTTTTTTCCGACGTCCAGCAGGCCTTTGATATGGGCGCGGCCGGTGTCGGGGCGACCATCTATTTCGGATCCGACGAATCCGCGCGCCAGATCATCGAGATCTCCCAGGCGTTTCACAAAGCCCATCAGTTGGGGTTGTTCACGATCCTCTGGTGCTATCTGCGCAATCCCGGTTTTAAGAAAGACGGTGTCGATTATCACACCGCTGCGGATTTAACCGGCCAGGCCAACCATCTCGGTGTCACCATTGAAGCGGATATCATCAAGCAAAAACTCCCGACCAACAACGGCGGTTACAACGCCCTCAAATTCGGGAAGACCCATAAGCTGGTTTACGAAAAACTAAGCAGCGATCACCCCATTGACCTGACCCGTTACCAGGTCGCCAACTGCTATATGGGCAAGATCGGGTTGATCAACTCCGGCGGTGCTGCGGAAGGTGAAAACGACCTTAAGGACGCCGTCAAGACCGCCGTCATCAACAAGCGCGCCGGCGGCATGGGGCTCATTTCCGGCCGCAAGGCCTTCCAGAGACCGATGAAAGAGGGCGTGGCGCTGCTTCACGCGATTCAGGATGTGTACTTAGACAAGTCCGTGACCATCGCCTAGTTTTTGCGGTGTCTGCTCCGTCTGTTCCGCATTGGCAAATGAAAAGAAAACATGGTATATTTTCACCAAGTCAATGCGGAATAGTAGATCAATGTCAAGGTACAAGCATCTTATTCTCTGGTCTCGTGCAGGATCTTTGAAAGACTTATCTTTGCCATTATTTACTATTCGCGATGGTATGCGAAAGGAGGACGCAAGTCATGGCCAAAGGTAAAGTCAAATGGTTTAACGCCAAAAAAGGCTATGGGTTTATAGCCTCGGACGAAGGACAAGATGTCTTTGTTCACTTCAGCGAAGTCCAAAGTGACGGGTACAGGACGCTTGATGAAGGACAAAGCGTCGAATTCGAAATCGATAATGACCAGCGCGGCCCTAAAGCCAAGCGAGTCGTGAAAGCCTAAGAAACCAAAGCCCCGCAGTTCCCCTGCGGGGCTTTTTCATCGTCACAGTTTTTCCCCTGCCCCTTCCAAAACATAGGAGAACTCCCATGCTGGCAAGGTCCTTTTGTCTTGATCGCCTAGTGTGTATTTTTGTCCCCGGCATCAGCCTTGCCGTTCAAAGTTAGAAAACAGTTTTGAGAATTGATAAATGAATAGCCAAGAGGGAGTTTGATGTATGTTTAATCATTCTAAGAAGATTTTGAAGTATCTTATCTTAATAATTTTATTAAGCAGCGACGCTTTTGCGCAGGATTCGAAGACGATACATTTTTTGTTTAACCCTAAAGACGGTACCACTTTTGTTCAAAAGGCAATTGGAGACAGTTGGAAGAAAGTCGAACCATTGACCTTCCTTGACGGATCAGAAATTGAATGTGAATCGAAAATTCACGTTGAAGTAGTGGAGCCGTGTGCGCAAGGACAGTGTGCCCGGATCAGGCAAAGTTATGATATCGATGATATGGATACAGCGTTTATCAATAAAACCATAAAGGATGTTGTTGAGTCTTTTCAAAGTACAAAAAAAGAACCCCTCCCTGTTCCCTATACAAAAAATGCGAGTGTCTCGGTCCCGCTCCTCAATCATGAAAGAAAAAAGAGTTTATGAGTTTCAATATTAGGCCAGACTATAAAAATGTTTTGATGATTTCCCTGGGTTTTCTTTTTATATTTTTGAACCTGTGCTTCGGTAAAGACTTGGCATTTTTGTCTTATAAGAATACCGTGATTTATGGATTTAAAGAGGATCCGCTGGACGAGAATTTTCAGGAGACAAAAACCGCTCAAGGGACACCGTTTGGAGATCAGAACGGAGAAGTAGAGAAAAAACTCGTTGAGACCCAACAGGCGTTGGAGATCACCCCCGATAACGATGAGTTGTCCTATAAGCTGGCGCTGCTTTACTACAATAAAAAAGATTTCGAGTATGCCAAGGAACGGTTCGAACAGTTGATCGATCGCAGCGCGAAGAATATTGTTAAAGAAAATTCTTTCTTCTTCTTGGGGCTCATCGCGGCAAAGCAGGAGAATTACCAGGGCGCAAAGTATTATTTCTCGGAAGCTGTTAGGATCAATAAAAAGAATTATAACGCCTATATTAATTTAGGCATTGTGGCTTTTTTGCTTAAGGATCAGAAAACCGCGGGAGAGAGTTTTTATGAGGTGTTACGTTTTAAGAAGGACGAAGTGGCCTATTTTTACATGGGTTTAGTCAAGTATGAGCATGGGCGTAAAGAATTGGCGGCGGCGGATCTGAAGTCGGCCAAGGCATTAAAGAATGATCATGTTATTGAAGAATGGCTGGACAAAATGCTTAAAGAAGACGAACGTTATCAGAATTTATTGATTAACCCCTTGGGAAGGCTGGATCAGGCAAAGTTTTATGATGAGTTGGGCTGGCTTTATCTGGATTACGGAAAAACGGAAAAAGCCAGGGCCTCTTTTGAGAAGGCCATTGAGGTTGATCCTGCCTATTGGATGGCTTATGGAAGGCTTTCGGAGGTTTATCTGTATGAGGGAGATTTTAGAAAGGCAGAGGAGTACGCTTTTAAGGTTATCGATGTTGATTCCAGTAAAATCGGCTTGGTCTATTCTGCTGTGGGACGGATCAGGGTCCAAGCCGGCCAATGGGCCGAGGCTAAAACTATTCTTAAAAAGGCCGTTGAGGTGAGCACGATTTATGAAGAGTGGTATCCTCGGGCGTTGTTAGGACAAGTTTATGTCGCGGAAGGCGACATTGAAAAGGCAGAAAAGGAACTGGGTTACTGTCAACGTCATGGCTTCGAAGGTTCAGAAGTTGCAGAATTGGACCTCAAAATACAACGGTATAAGCGTAATAACGATTAACGGAGGGAATTTTAATGAATAATTCTCTGGCGATGCGAGTAGCCTTGATCATAGTTGGGGTTGGTTATGTCCTTGCGCTAAGACACGATGGTCTGGCAGAAACAATACGTCTTCATTCAGGGAAGACCATTAATGGTGAAATCATTGAGAACGGGGAGGATTATATAATTATCAAGGATCAGAAAGAAGAAACGTTCAAGATTCCGTTTAAGATGATCGATCAATGGTCCTCTGCCTCGGGAGAACAAAAGAACGATCATCAACAGAAGACACAAGACCCTCTTTTATTAAATGATATTGAGCATGGCAAATTGGGTTCAAAAATTACACAGCTTCTTGAGGCCCGGCAGTTTGAAGCGTTGGAAGAAATGGCTGCAGATTTTCGTAAAGATCATGCGCGCACTGAAGATGGGGGATGGAAGTTGGCATTGTTCTATGAAAGTATCAACGATACATATAATGATGGGAATAGAGAAAAAGTAAAACAGTTTATTAGAGTTTTGGAAGATTGGGGGAAATCGAAGCCTAGTTCAATAACTCAAAGAATCGTTTTGGCAGATGCATATACTGGTCTCTCGTGGGCTTATCGGGGGAGCGGTTATGCCAGTACAGTCAGCAAGGAACAATGGGAGCGATTTAGTTACTATCTCGAAAAGGCAAACGAAATATTAACGGAAGCCAGCAAGTTGCCTGATCAGGACCCATATTTATATGCACTTTGGCTTACGGTTGGGAAGGGGTTAAGTTTCGATAAGCTCACCTTATATGGGTTGGCTGCAAAAGGGATGGAGATTGAACCTAGCTTTTTCGATATTTATAGAGGCATGAGCCATATTCTCTTGCCCCGGTGGTTTGGAGACGAAGGGGAGGTTGAAGCATACGCAGAGTGGGTTGCCGATAAAACGCAAAATCGTCTCGGCGATCAGTTGTATACGACAGTAGCTGAGTATGTAAAAATAAGTGTCGGGAGCCAGGATTATGTTGAGCATAATTTTTCGTGGCCAAGAATTAGAAAGGGTTATCGGGAATTCTTGGCCCAATACCCTAGTAATTTCTATGTGATCAATAACTTTGCCTGGTTTGCCTGCTATTATGATGACCGAGAAACTGCCCGGGAACTTTTCAATAAAATTGGGGATACTTGGAATAGTTCTTCTGAGACGGCATGGGGGACTAAATCTGCTTTCTGGAAGTGGCGTCAATGGGCCTCTGAGAATCAGGTGGCAGATAATAATAAGCCGTTACTGGATGCTTTGTCGAGAAAAGATTATGAGCGTGCCCAGGAATTGTTGAAAACTGTCAAGGATATAAATCAAATTGGTATTAATGGCGAAGCTGCCATCCATATTGCTGCAAGGAATGCTTCCATAAAGATGGTGAAATTGTTGATCGATGCCAGGGCAGATATTCGGTTAAAAAATGAAAATGGGTTTGAGCCAATTCACATTGCTTCCTATAGTAATGAAATCGATTTGGTGAAAATGCTGGTTGAAAAGGGTGCCCCTGTCAACACGACAAACGACAAGGTAAAATTAACTCCACTTCATTATGCGGCGGGCAGCGGCTTTTATGAGTTAACGGAATATTTGTTATCGTTGCCAGATATTGATGTTAATGCAAGAACGGAAGAAAACAACACGCCTTTGCATAAGGCAGCTGGCAAAGGGCGCGAAAAAATCGTGAAGCTTCTTTTAGCCGAAAAGAATATTTTGGTAGATCCTAAAGATAATAGGGGGCATACACCATTACATAAAGCTGCTTATTTTGGATTTTTAGATGTTGTGAAGTTGCTTTTAGAAAAAGGCGCAGAGATCAATGCGTCTGATAATGAGGGAAAAACTGTGATGAATTTAGCGAAGATGTCCGGCTTCAGAGAGATATATGCTTTGTTACAGGCGAAAGGAGGGGAGGATAGAGGAATAGGATGTTGGCCGGAGGACTTTCAGGCCATGAAAGAATTTAATGATCGCGGCGATGGATATCTTAAACAACACAAGATAGAAGAAGCCAGGGCCTTATTCCAAAAGGCAATTGGTGTATGTGGTGGTGGCGCCCCGGAACCGTATTTTAATCTTTACTTGATCGTCTTTAATCAGGATAAGAATTATCCTGAGGCCTTGAAATTGATGAAGCAGGCTATTCCGTTAGCCCCTAAATTTGCCAGGTATTATTATGAAGCTGGTGCTACATTAGAAATGATGAATCAAATCGATGAGGCCAAAAAATATTTTGCCAGGCATATTGAGTTGGACCCCGAAAACCCTGTTTCCAAAAAACTCCTTGCAGAGTTCCCGGATTTGGCAAAATAAAAGGCAATTGAAAGTTTGAGAAAGGGACTATAAAAATAAATCATGGCCGGTTAAGCCGTGAGTTTTTTGACGGTGTAGTACGTCAGTGAAAAGATCCCCGCCTCGATGATTAAGGTGGCGACGGCCGCACCCGCGTACGAAAAGGAATGGATCATGAGGAAGATCAGGGGAAGGCCGATCATCGCCATGGTGACGTGGATCCGGGAATAAATATCCGTCTT
>CAYHZK010000028.1:0-17063 GCA_964361085.1 uncultured Planctomycetales bacterium | reverse complement strand
GCGGCGGGATGACGGCCAAGCTCGACGCGATCAAAATCGCGACCCACGCCAATATCCCCTGCGTCATCGCCAACGGCGAGGGAAAAGACGTCCTGCCGCGAATTGTCGCCGGGGAGCGGGTCGGCACGTTCTTTTTTGAAAAAGAGGACAAGACCCTGGCCCGTCAACACTGGATCGTCTTCGGCGCCAAACCCAAGGGCGTTGTTACAATTGACGACGGGGCCAAGGCGGCGCTTTTGCAGGGCGGACGCAGTTTGCTTCTTCCCGGGGTGGTGAGCTGGAAAGGGCATTTTAAGATTGACGATGTCGTCGTCGTGTGCGATAAAAATCAGGAAGAGATCGCCCGCGGGGTCAGCAACTATTCCGTGGCCGACCTGCATAAGGCCGTCGACAAGCAAGGCCAGCGCGAAGTCATCCACTGCGACAATCTTGTTTTATGCAAAAGATAGGGTCTTAACAATTTTGTAGAAATTTTTACGCTTCACGCTAATGAAAAAAATAGAATTAGAAAACCAGATCATCAAAATCGCAAGAGCCGCCAAACAGGCCTCGCGTGTCCTTGCCCAAATTCCGACGGAAGACAAGAACAAGTCCCTTCTTAAGATGGCGGAGGCGATCATGGCCCGTCAGGATTTTCTGAAGAAAGAAAATCAGAAAGACCTCGTCTTCGCCCAAAAGCAAAAATATCCGTCCGCCATGATCGACCGGCTCGCGTTGAACGAAAAGCGGATCAAGGGCCTAGCCGATGGTCTGACCGACACGGCCCGTCTGAAAGATCCCGTCGGCGAAATCCTGCAGACGTTTCAACGGCCCAACGGTCTTTTGATCAAAAAGGTGCGCGTCCCCATCGGCGTCATCGGAATTATCTATGAATCGCGTCCGAATGTCACGAGCGACTGCATCGGTCTGTGTCTGAAATCCGGCAACGCCGTGATCCTCAAAGGCGGAACGGAAGCGGCCCATTCCAACGCCGCGATCTTCCGCGTCTGCCGTGAGGCGCTGAAAGGGACAGCCATCCCGCCGGAGTCGATCCAGTTTATTCCACCCGGCGATCGCAAGGCCGTGACGATACTTTTATCGCTCAATGAATACATCGACCTCATTGTTCCCCGAGGAGGAGAAGGGCTGATCCGTTTTGTGACCGAACATTCGCGCATCCCTGTTGTCAAACATGACAAGGGCGTGTGCCATACGTACGTCAGCGATGAGGCGGATTTGAATCTGGCGCAGAAGGTGTGTTTTAACGCCAAGGTGCAGCGGCCCGGCGTCTGCAATGCGATGGAAAAAATGCTGGTCCACCGCGACGCGGCGGTCCGTTTCTTGCCGGGGATGATCAAGCAATTTCAGGAGGCCGGGGTCGAAATCCGTGGCTGCCCGCTGACGCGCAAAATCATCAAACAAGGCGTCAAGCCGGCGACAAAGCAGGATTGGTATGAGGAATATAATGATTTGATTCTGACCGTCAAGGTCGTGGATTCGCTGGAAGAGGCCGTCGACCATATCAATGCGTACGGCTCCCATCACTCGGATGCCATTATCACCGAGAACGATTCGCAGAAAGAACAGTTTCTCAAGTCGGTGGATTCCGCCTGCGTGTACGCGAACGCCTCGACCCGTTTTACGGACGGCTATGAATTCGGGTTTGGCGCCGAAATCGGCATCAGCACCGACAAGCTGCACGCCCGCGGCCCCATGGGTCTCGACGAGTTGACGACGTACAAATTCATCGTTTACGGCGAGGGACAGATCAGGGAATAGGGATTGATTGCGGCGTATTTCGTATCACGCATTTCGCGAACTACGAGATACGAACTTGCGGATGGTTATCTTAAAACGAATTGGAATCTTCGGTGGGGCGTTTAACCCCGTTCATCTCGGCCATCTCGCGGCGGCCCAGGCGGCCCGGGAAAGGTTTGGGCTGGATAAGGTCATTTTTATCCCGTCGTGCCGGTCGCCGCACAAAACGGCCGGTTTCCCGGTCTCGGCGGAGAATCGTTTGCGGATGGTGCGATTGGCGATTGCCGGCAATCCGTTTTTTGGAGTGTCCGACGTTGAGATCGCGCGCGGGGGGAAATCTTATACGGTCGACACAATAAAGCATTTCCGGAAAATCCTTCCGGCCCGCACAAAATTGTACTTCATTGTTGGAGAGGACAGTTTTTCGCAATTGAAGACCTGGGAATCGATCGATGAGATTCTCACGTTGGCGGCCTGTATTGTCGTCAACCGTCCCGGCTATACGGTCTCTGTGAGCGGACTGAAGCACGTGACGGCGACGATGCCCGGGATTGACATTTCTTCCTCATTTTTGCGGCAACGGCTCAAGCAGGGAAAATCCGTCCGGTATCTCGTTCCCGAGAGCGTTTTCAAATACATTGAAAAAAAACGTCTGTACAAAAATGTCAATGAAAAGAGGTCTTTAAAATGACAACAACCCCGGAAATCAAATTCGGCACCGACGGCTGGCGGGCCGTGATCTCGGATACCTTTACGTTCAAAAACGTGATGGCGGTCAGCCAGGCCATCAGCGAATGGGTGAATCATGATCTCCCGCCGAGCGGAGGGAAGCCGAAACGTGTGGCGGTTGGTTTTGATACCCGGTTCATGTCGGGTGATTATGCCGAGCTTGTCAGCCGTGTTTTGGCGGCGAATGATATCGCCGTGTTGCTTTCGGACGCTCCGATTCCGACCCCCGCCCTGAGCTACGGCGTGCCGTCGAATCAGTGCGCCGCCGGAATTATGATCACGGCGAGCCACAATCCTTACAAATTTAACGGCATTAAAATTAAAACCGCGCAGGGCGGCGGCGCCTCCCGGGACATCACGGATAAAGTCGAGGGGTATCTCCACAAAACCGAACCGCAGGCGCTCTCCTTCGAGCAGGCGAAGGCCGAAAAAAAGATCGTTGTCCACAATTTTAAAACCGCTTATTTGAAATTCATGAGGAATTATATCGATCTTAAGAAAATCCGTCCGGCCCGATTTAAAGTCATTATGGACGCGATGCACGGCAGCGGAGACAGCCTGATCGCTCAGGTTCTGAAAGGAACGGCGATCCGCCTTTCCCTCATGCGGGAGGACATCAATCCTTATTTCGACGGGGCCAAGCCGGAACCGATTGAGGAGATGCTGGGCGGGATTTTATCCAGGGTCAAAAAAGAAAAGTTCGATCTGGGGCTTGTCCTCGACGGGGACGCGGACCGCATTGCCGCGGTGGCGCCGGGGGGAGCATTTTTGCATCCGCAAAAGATTTTAGGGCTGCTCATCTTGCATCTTGTTCGCAACCGCGGCCGCCGTGGGGGTGTCGTCAAGACGCTTTGCGGCACCGTGCTGATCGATAAGATTGCCAAAAAATTGGGCCTGAAACTTTACGAAACGCCTGTTGGATTCAAATACATCTCCGACCTCATGGTTTCGGAGCGCATCGTGGCCGGTGGCGAAGAGGCCGGCGGGATGGGCTTTCAGGATTACATCCCCGAACGTGACGGAACCCTGGCCGGGCTTTTGCTCCTGGAGATGATGGTTTATCAGAAAAAAAATATCAGAAAAATTGTGGAGGAGATGGATAAGGAATTTGGATCCTACTATTATCAGAGAAGCGATGTGAAGCTGGCTCGCGGCACGATCGTCGACATGGAGCGGATTAAGATGATTGATAATCTGCTCGGGAAAAAAGTCGTTGAGGTCAAAGACTTTGACGGGGTCAAGCTGATCTGTGAGGATGAAAGTTGGCTTATGCTCAGACCTTCAGGGACAGAACCGCTGGTCCGCGCCTATTCCGAGGCCACATCCCTGTCTCGCGCCAAACGGCTCATCACCTTCGGGGAGACGTTGTTGAAGGGCGGGTCCTCCGGCGGATCATGAGGAGAATTTTTTAAATATGTTTTATTGGTTCGCCTTCAGCTGTCTTTCCCTGTTGTCTAAAATTTTTTGTCCCTTTAAAGTTTATGGCCGGCAACACATCCCGTCATCGGGGAGTTTTATCCTCGCCAGCAATCATCTGAGCAATCTGGATCCGTTCCTTGTAGGGCTCGCCGTCCAGCGACGCATCAGTTATATGGCCAAGGATGTTTTGTTCAAAAATAAGATTCTGGCCTTTCTCTTGAAAAAAGTGGAGACCTTTCCGGTGCACCGGGACGGCGGCGATATCAAGGCCCTGCGGGAATCCCTGCGGCGGCTTAAGGCCGGCAGCCCGCTGTTGCTTTTTCCAACGGGAACAAGGATGCCTTCTCCGGGGTCGGCTGATATCAAGGCGGGGATTGGGTTTTTGGTTACGCACATCCGGGTCCCCGTCGTGCCCGTCAGGATTATCGGCTCCGATCATGTTTTGCCCCGCGGTGCGCGTCGGGTCAAACGGCATCCGATTGACATCGTCTTCGGCGAAGCCATGACATTTTCGGAAGAAAAGGATTATTCCAGAATCTCGGCCGAAATTATGGCCCGTATCCAGGCCCTCCATCCGCAGGAGACTGCCCCGCGTTCCGGGATTGAGGAGAGGCATATTTAAAGAAGCGACCTTTTAAAGTCCGTCGACAATCGCAGAAAATCAGAAAAGTATTCTAATGCCCTGTCATACAAGAGATTTCGGTTGACAAAATAATTTTATTTGCGATAATTGAAACACTTTGGAAGGGGACAGGAGCGGCATCGCCTGTTGCAAACCAAAGAATTCATTTTTCAAGAAAAGAGGAAACGTCACATGAGTCAAAATAAACAAGCCACGATGGCTGAATTGTACGCGAGCACGGTCAAGACCGTTCGGGAAGGGGATATCGTCAAAGGACGAATTGTCGCCCTGACGAATAAGGAAGCGGTGGTTGATATCGGTTTTAAGTCGGAAGGGTTTGTGCCCATCGAAGAGTTTCGTAATAAGGAAGATTTGGAGTTGAATAAGGAGATTGATGTCCTGGTTGAGTCCGTTGAGGACGACGAGGGGCGACTCATCCTTTCCAAGGGCAAGGCTGAGAAAGTCAAGGGCTGGCAGAAGGTCATGGTTGACACCGAAGAGGGAGATGTTGTTGAAGGCCGCGTGATGAAACAGGTCAAAGGCGGGTACATGGTTGATGTTGATGGCGTCGAAGGCTTTTTGCCGATGTCGCTTTCCGCGTTCAAAGGGTATCCTCCGGAAAATATCATGGCCAACAGATTTAATTTTCAGGTCGCCAAGATCAATAAACAGCGACGCAATCTCATCCTTTCCCGCCGGGATATCTTTCAGAAAGAGCGCGATCAGGTCCGCGAGAAGCTTTGGAGTGAATTGGCCAAAGGACAGAGACGCAAAGGAGTTGTCAAGGGAATTACCGATTTCGGAGCCTTCATTGATTTGGGCGGCGTGGATGGGCTTCTTCATATCACGGACATGAGCTGGTCCCGTATCAATCATCCGTCAGAGATTGTTTCTTTGGGTGACAGAGTCGAGGTCCTTATTCTTGATTTTGATAAAGATAATTCCAAGGTGTCATTAGGGTTTAAGCAGATCACCCCCAATCCCTGGGATGACATTTATCAGAAGTATCCGGCCGGCTCCAAGATTAAAGGAAAAGTGGTCAACATTATGCCCTATGGTGTTTTTATCGAGATCGAAAAGGGAATTGAAGGGCTTCTGCATTCATCCGAAATTTCTTGGCAGAAAAAGCTTGTCAATCCTCAGGACATGTTTAAACTCGGCGATGAGGTTTCCTGTCAGATTATCAATGTCGATAAGGATTCCAAGCGGATATCATTAAGCATGAAGCAACTCGAAGCTAACCCTTGGCTCGAAGCTCAGAAGAGTCTTCCCCTAGGCAAAAGAGTTAAGGGAATCGTTCGCGGGTTTACGGATTATGGTGCCTTTGTGGAATTAGAGTCCGGGCTGGAAGGCATGATCCATGTCTCGGATATGTCTTGGATTAAAAAAGTCAATCATCCGCAGGACATTCTGCAGAAGGGCCAGGAGATCGAAGTCATTGTCCTGGCTGTCGACGCTGAAAGCCGAAAAATCACATTAGGTCTCAAGCAGCTTGTCGAGAACCCATGGGCGCAGATCGCCACCCAGTATCCGGTGGGAACAGAGATCGATTCTCAGGTGGTTCTCAATTCGAATTTTGGGGTTTTTGTTCGTCTTCCAGACGATGTTGAGGCCTTAGTTTACTCATCGGAAATCGACAAAGAACAGGCCGCTGCCTTAAAGCCAGGCGATAGCCTCAGAGTCAAAGTGATAAAAATTGACGTTGAGCAAATGAAGATCGGCGTCAGCACCCGGCTCTAAAAAGGCGTTTCGATCTCGAGTGGTATCTTTTGCGTCCATACCGGCTTAATCCCATTAAAGAACTATCAGAATCGGCGTCCTTCGCAGAGAAGCTTGTTATGCAGGAATCACAGCTCATTGATCGTATCTCGCGCGGCACAGTTGAAATTATCGGCACGGAAGATTTAAAAGAAAAACTCCGGCAAAGCCGAGAAACCAACCGGCCGTTGAGGGTCAAGGCCGGCTTTGATCCTACCGCACCGGATATCCATTTGGGTCATGTCGTTTTATTAAGGAAGTTGCGTCAATTTCAGGATTTGGGTCATGAGGTCATCTTTCTGATCGGTGATTTTACGGCTCAGATTGGCGATCCAACGGGGCGCGATCATATCCGCTCCAAAATGGACTTGCAGACCATAGCAGAAAACGCAAAAACCTATAAAAATCAAGTTTTTAAAATTCTCGAAGAATCCAAAACCCGGGTCGTTTTTAACAGCCACTGGCTGGGTCAGTTGAGCGCGCAGCAACTGGTTGAATTGACGGCGTACTCAACGGTAGCGCAGATGCTGGCTCGGGCCGATTTTAAAAAGCGTTTTGAGGGCGGTAAAGAAATCAGCCTGCTTGAATTCATTTATCCTCTGCTGCAGGGATACGATTCCGTTCATCTTAAAGCCGATATCGAGTTGGGGGGATCGGATCAGAAATTTAATCTTTTGATGGGACGACAGCTGCAGGAAGCCTTCGGACAGAAACCCCAGGTCGTGATGATGACGCCGCTCCTGGAGGGAACCGACGGCGAAAAGAAGATGAGTAAGTCGTTGGGCAATTATATTGGTATTAACGAACCTCCCGCGGACATTTTTGGCAAGGTGATGTCGATCAGCGATCAACTGATGTGTCGCTATTACGATGTTTTGACGGATGACGATTTGAGCGAGATTAAAAAGCTGCATCCTAAAGAAGCGAAAATGCGGCTTGCCGCTCAGATTGTGACGTGGTTTTATTCCGCCGAGGAGGCCGAACAGGCTCATCAGGGATTCGAAAAAATTTTTAGTCAAGGGCAAGTCCCAGAGGACATTATTGAATACCGGATTCAGGAATCTGCTTCGGAGAATATTGTGGATATTTTTTTGAAAACGAAATTGGTTGCTTCTAAAGGCGAAGCCCGTCGATTAATCAATCAAGGTGGGGTCAGTTGGGAGGGAGCGAAAATTGCCGATGAGGGTTGGAAAATTTCACGCGGCGTCATGAAGATCGGGAAGCGGAGATTTTTGAAGTTGATCTAACTCTATTTTGAAAGTATCATATAAAACCACTTGACAAAAAAGATTAACCTATTATACTTAATTCTTATTTGTCGCCCCTGTAGCTCAGCCGGTAGAGCACGTCCTTGGTAAGGACGAGGTCACCGGTTCAAGACCGGTCGGGGGCTTATCTGTCTGTCCCCCATTAAACGGGAAATAGAAAGAACAGAGCCACAATGCGTGAAAACATCCAGTTTGAATGTACCGAGTGTCGGCGGATTAACTATTCGAGCACGAAGGATAAGAAACAAAGCCCGGACCGGATTGAGATCAAAAAGTATTGCCGATTTTGTCGTAAGCATACTCCGCATCGGGAATTGAAAAAATAGGAATGGATTGGGTCATCGTCTGATCTTGACCTGGTGATGTCATAGGCCTGTAGCTCTAACTGGCAGAGCGGCGGGCTCCAAACCCGTAGGTTGTGGGTTCAAATCCTACCAGGCCTGCAAATTTTAGGAAGAGCATGTTCGCAAAGATAAATAAATTTTTCTCAGAAGTGGTTGTTGAGTTGAAGAAAGTTTCTTGGTCAACCAAGAACGAGCTCATTGAGTCCACTCAGGTTGTGCTCATCAGTTCTGCATCATTGGGAGTTTTCATATTTTTAGTTGATACGGTGATATTTGTTCTTTTTAGAGCAATCGGGGTCATTGCAAAGTAAAAGTCAATGGATAATCAGAGTCAGAAGTGGTACGTCATACATACCCAGACGGGGGCTGAAGAGAAGGCCAGGGCGGGTTTAGAAAGCCGCATGGCCGCCACTGATCTTAAGAAATTCGTCAGCGAAATCGTTGTCCCCACGGAGCAGGTTTCAGAAATCCGGGGTGGCAAAAAGCGTATTACTTCACGAAAATTCTTCCCCGGCTATATCCTGGTCAAGATGGAAATGACCAAGGAGAGCTGGTATTTGATCAAAACAACTCCGGGGATTACCGGATTTATTGGCCCGGGCCGCAGGCCGACTCCGATTTCAGACGATGAGGTCAATTCTATTGTGCGCCGGACTGAAGATACCGAAACCAAGCCGAGTCCCAAGATTGTGTTTGAATTGGGCGAGGCGGTGAGGATTTCGGAGGGGCCATTCGCGAATTTCAACGGCTCGGTGATGGAGATTTATCCCGAGCGAGGTAAATTGAAGGTCAGTGTTTCGATTTTTGGGCGCTCAACCCTGGTTGAAATGGAATATTGGCAAGTGGAGAAGATTTAATATGGCTAAAGAAGTCGTTGCTCAGATCAAGTTGTATGTTCCCGCCGGGCAGGCCAATCCTGCTCCGCCGGTCGGTCCTGCTCTCGGCCAGCACGGTGTTAATATTATGGGTTTTTGCAAGGCCTTTAATGAGCAGACAAAAGGCAGGGAGGGGCTCATCCTTCCGGCCATCATTACCGTTTATAAAGACAAGTCTTTTGATTTCATTATCAAAACTCCGCCGAGCGCTGTTTTGATTAAAAAGGCGGCAAATCTCGCGAAAGCCTCGGGCCAGGCCGGGAAAGAAAAGATCGCCAGCATCAGCCGTGCTAAGGTGGAAGAAATCGCCAAATCAAAAATGGAAGACTTAAACACCGTGGATTTTTTAAAAGCCGTTAAAATTATTGAAGGAACAGCCCGCAGCATGGGGATTGAGGTGGTTAGCTAAAATGGTGACCATAAGCAAAAGAAAAAAAGAATTTGAAAAGCTTTTTGATCCGACCAAGCGTTACACCCTTGAAGAGGCTATTTCTACCGTCGAGAGGTTCCCCAAAGTCAAATTTGATGAAACTGTGGAGCTCCATTTTCGCTTAAATCTCAATACCAAAGAGTCTGATCAGAGTGTGCGCGGGACCGTCATTCTTCCTCATGGGATCGGGAAGAAAGTGCGTGTCGCGGTTTTTTGCAAAGGGGAATTGTCGCAAAAGGCTCAGGACGCCGGAGCGGATTACGTGGGCGCTAATGATTTGATTGAAAAAGTGACGAAGGGCTTTTCCGATTTTGATTGTGTTGTGGCAACGCCGGACATGATGCGCGATCTCAGCAAATTGGGAAAGATTTTGGGGCCTCGCGGACTTATGCCCAGCCCCAAGGCCGGGACAGTCACGCAGGATGTCGAAAAAGTTGTCAAAGAGCTCAAGGCCGGCCGTATCGAATTTAAGGCCGACAAGCAGGCGGGCATTCATGTCGGGATCGGGAAACGTTCTTTTACGAAAGAACAGCTCGTGGATAATGCCAGGCATGTTATTGAGGCCATCAATCACGCCAAGCCGTCGGCGGTCAAGGGGACCCTGGTTAAAACGCTTTCGGTCTCGACGACAATGGGTCCCGGGCTTAGCGTTCTCCAATCCGGGACTGCTGAATAATTCAAAGGGATTTTTAGAAAATAATTTAAAGGTTGGACATCATGGGAAAAGTTGGAAAGATTATTCGCACGACGCTTTTGGATGGGATTAAGGACGGGCTTCAGAATCATCAGAGTCTTTTTCTTCTCGGTTATTCGGCGCTTTCTTCTTCCCAGATGGATAACCTCCGCAAAAAATTGCGACGGGTTGGCGCTCAGATGAGTGTCCCCAGAAATCGCATCGCCAAGCTCGCGTTTAAAGAACTTCATCACGAAAAATTAGCTGATCAGATCACCGGTCAAACCGCTTTTGTCTGGAGCAGCGCGGATGCCGTTGTGATTTCCAAGACATTGGTCAAATTTTCCGAAGAGCATCAGAATGTTGTCATCAAGGGTGGACTCCTCGACGGAGTTTTTCTGGAGAAGCCCGACGTTAAGCGACTCTCCGATCTTCCGGCCAAGGAAGTTCTCCAGGCCAGATTGCTTCAGGTGATTTTGTCGCCGTTAACCAGTCTCGCCGGCGCTCTCAATGCCAAGACGCGCGACTTGCTATCGATTTTAAAACAGTTAAGTGAAAAAAAGGGAGGTAATTAAAATGGCTGAGAGTACAAGTGTTACGCTTTCTCCGAAACTTGAAGAGGTGGCGAAGGCTATAGAAAATCTGACCGCTCTGGAACTAGCCGATTTAGTCAAGGGGCTGGAGGATCGCCTGGGGATTCAAGCTGCGGCCCCGATGCCTGTCGGGATGATGATGGCCGGCGCTCCTGGCGCTGGTGGAGCTGCCGCTCCTGTCGAAGAAAAGACATCATTCGATGTTGTCTTGACCGAGGCCGGAACGAATAAAATTTCCGTTATTAAGGAAGTCCGCGCGGCAACCAACTTGGGTCTAAAAGAAGCTAAAGATCTCGTCGAGGCGGCGCCTAAGACCGTTAAAGAAGGGGTGACCAAGGAAGAAGCCGAGGATCTGAAGAAGAAGCTTGAAGCGGTTGGAGCCAAGGTTCAGCTGAAGTGATTTTTTCTCTGGCACCTCTGTCGCAGGAAATGGACTGCGCTGTCTGCGGCATGTGTCTTTTGATCGCGTCCTGTATCGTGAATCATTCTGATGTCCATAGCTAAAGTTCTGAATGAGCCAAAAAATTTCTCCGGAAGTTTTTCCCTGAGAAGTTTTTGTCCATGTCGCCCTTTATTAATAACCTTTTAGGGAAGTTGAGCTGAAACGATATGAAAAAAACAAAATTCAGGAATTTCGGCAAGATCAAAGATAATTTTGAGTTACCGCAGCTCTTGGACATTCAGGTCAAGCCTTACGAAGATTTTTTGCAGAGAGATAGCCAGGTTGAAAAGCGCGCCGATCAGGGGCTTGAAGAGGTTTTTCGTGAGGTCTTCCCTCTGGAAAGTTATGACGGGCAGATTAAACTTGAATATATCAGCTATTATCTAGGGAAGGAAAAATATTCCAGCCGTGAATGCCAGCGCCGGAATATGACTTATGCCTCGCCTTTAAAGGTCAAGCTGCGTCTCATCACCCCGGTCGATATCAAGGAGCAGGAAGTTTATTTTGGCGATTTTCCGCTCATGACGGATACCGGGACTTTCATCATCAATGGTGATGAGCGTGTTGTTGTTTCCCAGATTCAGCGTCCGCCAGGGGTTTCCTTTGAGGAAGAATTGCATCCGACCGGTAAAAGCATTTATTACGGCCGCATCATCCCTTCGCGCGGGGCCTGGTTTGAAATCAAATATGATCTCAATGATATCATGCTCGCGTATGTCGATCGTCGTCGCAATTTTCCAACGACGCAGATTTTACGCATCATGGGCCTTGCTGCCGTCGAGGATATGGAGAAGTTGCTGGGCGATGATTTTGCAAAATTGAAAGCCACCCTCGAGCGCGATCACACGAATACCAAGGAAGAGGCCCTTCTGGATTTTTACCGCAAAATGCGGCCCACGGAACCCGCCACCATTGAAGTTGCCGAAGCCCTTTTTTATCGCCTTTTTTTCGACCCCAAACGTTATGATTTAAGCCGTGTCGGCCGTCACATTATCAATCGCAAATTAGGCACGAATGTCCCCTTTGATAACAGGGTCCTTGACATCAATACTGTTGTCGCCGTCATAAAATATCTCATTGGCATGAGGGCCGGTGTCGGCGAGACCGATGACATCGATCATTTGGGCAACCGCCGCATCAAGACCGTCGGGGAATTGGTGCAGAATCAGGTGAGGATCGGGTTAGCCCGTTTGGAGCGGTCCATCAAAGAACGCCTGGTCGTCATGAGCTCGTTTGAAAATCTCACCGCGCACCACTTGATCAATTCCAGGTTGTTTTCCAATCAGATTCACGACTTTTTTGCGCGCAGCCAGTTGTCCCAGTTTATGGACCAGGTTAATCCCCTTTCGGAGTTGACCCATAAGCGTCGTTTGAGCGCTTTGGGGCCGGGGGGGCTTTCGCGCGAGCGTGCCGGGTTTGAGGTTCGCGACGTTCATCCGACGCATTATGGCCGCGTCTGTCCGATTGAAACACCGGAAGGCCCGAATATCGGTCTCATCTCGTCTTTGACCACCTGCGCGCGCGTCAATGAACTGGGTTTTATCGAAACTCCCTACTATAAAGTTGAAAATGGCCAGGTCACCCGCAAGACGGAGTACCTGACCGCCGACATTGACCAGGATAAATATATTGCGCAGGCGAATGCGCCTCTCGATGAAGAAGGCAGGCTGGAGGGCAAGGAAATCATCTGCCGTTATAAAACTGATTTCCCAAAAGTCAAGCCGGAACAGATCAATTATAAAGACGTTTCGCCGAAACAGCTGGTCTCGGTGGCGACGTCCTTGATCCCGTTTTTGGAACACGACGACGCCAATCGCGCCCTGATGGGTTCGAACATGCAGCGTCAGGCCGTCCCTCTCATGGTGACGCAGGTGCCTTATGTCGGAACCGGTATGGAAGCCAAGGTGGCGCGTGATTCCGGCGTTGTGGTGATCGCGAAAGAAGCCGGGGTTGTGAACAGGGTGGATGCCCAGGAAATCGTGATTGGGGAGACGGTTTATTCTTTGAAGAATTTTATTCGTTCCAACGCCAACACCTGTGTTATGCAAAAACCCCTCGTTCAGCTCGGGGAGCATGTGGAGAAGGGGCAGACGATTGCCGACGGCGTCGGGACCAGGGACGGTCGCGTGGCGCTGGGGCGCAATGTTCTCGTCGCGTTTATGCCGTGGCGGGGATACAATTTCGAGGACGCCATCCTCGTCAACCAAAAACTTGTCCGTGAAGATGTTTTCACGTCCATCCATATTGAGAAATTTGAGGTTGAAGCCCGCGAGACGCGGCTTGGTAACGAAGAAATCACCCGCGATATTCCGAACGTCGGCGAAGATGCCCTTAAGGATTTGACGGAAGACGGAATTGTCCGCATAGGCGCCGAGGTCAAGGCCGGCGATATCCTCGTCGGTAAGTTAACCCCGAAGAGCGAAAAAGAACTTTCGCCGGAAGAACGTCTTTTGCGCGCCATTTTCGGCGAGAAGGCCGCCGACGTTCGAGATACCTCGCTGACGCTGCCGCCGGGCATTGAGGGTGTCATTGTCAACACGGAGGTCTTTCAGCGCACGGAACGGGGCCGCAAATCAAAGTCCGACAAAGATAAGGAAAAAGAATCAATCCAGAAAATCAAAGAATATTATAAACAAGAGATTGATTTCATCGAGGTTGAAAAAAACAAAAAGATCGCGAAATTGCTGGGTATCAGCGAGAAAAAGGTCGCCGGCTTGAATCTCAGCGACTATTCCGACGATTCCGAGGTCAAAGAGACTATTGAATTTTTTAACGCAAAGATCGCCGAGCTCGTCGATGAAGAGGTTCAGGAGATCGACCGGCTCAAGCGCGGCGACGAGTTGCCGGCGGGTGTTTTAAAGCGGGTCGTTGTTTATGTGGCCACCAAACGCAAGGTCTCCGAAGGGGACAAAATGGCCGGCCGTCACGGGAATAAAGGTATTGTTTCGCGCATCGTCCCCGAGGAAGACATGCCCTATCTGGCTGATGGGACCCCGGTGGACATCGTGTTAAATCCGTTAGGCGTGCCTTCCCGTATGAACGTAGGACAGCTCCTGGAAACGCATCTGGGGTGGGCCGCTCAGGTCCTCGGGTTTTATGCCGAGACACCGGTTTTCAACGGTGCCACCGAGGAGGAAATCCGGACTCTGCTCAAAGAGGCTAATCTTCCCGAAGACGGTAAAACCACCGTCTACGACGGATTCACCGGCGAACCGTTTGATCAGAAAGTCACCGTCGGGCAGATCTACATGCTCAAGCTCAATCACCTCGTCGATGAAAAAATTCACGCCCGTTCGATCGGTCCGTATTCCCTGGTCACGCAGCAGCCTTTGGGCGGCAAGGCCCATTTCGGCGGTCAGAGATTCGGGGAAATGGAAGTCTGGGCCCTTGAGGCGTATGGCGCCGCGTACACCCTGCAGGAAATGTTGACGGTCAAAAGTGACGACGTCACCGGCCGCAGCCGCATTTACGAATCCATCGTGAAAGGCGAGCAGAAATTGACGACGGGCATCCCGGAATCCTTCAACGTTCTTGTCAAAGAGTTGCAGGGGCTGTGTCTGGATATTAAGCTGGAAAAAGCGACCGACAAAACGGAGAAGGACAGGGCTGATAAATCTGCCGAGGACTTGTTAAAGGAGAAGAAAAAATAACATGGCGACCTTTAAAAAAGAGATTGTTGAGCAGGACCGGGTAACCATCAAAATCGCTTCTCCCGAGGTGATCAAATCCTGGTCAAACGGGATTGTTAAAAAAGCGGAAACGCTGAATTACCGCACGCTGAAGCCGGAAAAGGATGGGCTCTTTTGCGAGCGCATTTTCGGCCCGGTCCGGGATTGGGAATGCAACTGCGGGAAATATAAAGGGCAGAAATTCAAGGGGATCACCTGCGATCGTTGCGGGGTTACTGTTGCCCGTTCCAATGTCCGTCGGGAGAGGATGGGTCATATCGAACTGGCCTCTCCGGTCACGCATATCTGGTTTTACAAGGCCGTGCCCAGCCGCTTGTCGGCCATGTTGCAAATTTCGCTGCGCGACCTCGAAAAATTGATCTATTACGAAGAGTATGTTGTCATCGACACGGGCGAAACTCCTTTGAAGAAAAAAGAATTTTTGTCCGAAGACAAATATCAAGAGGCCGTTGTCAAATACGGCGGGGCTTTCAAGGCCAAGATCGGCGCCGAAGCGATCAAGGAACTGCTGAAAGAAACCGATCTCGACGCCCTTTGCAAAAAATTGCGCAAAGACCTCGACGCTGCCAACCCGGCGGGGACCAATGCCAAAAAGCTCGCGAAAACCCTTAAGATCGTCGAGGATTTCAAGAAATCAGGCAATAAGGCTGAGTGGATGGTGTTGGATGTTCTTCCGGTCATCCCGCCGGATCTGCGCCCGCTGGTTCCGCTCGAAGGGGGCCGCTTTGCCACCTCAGACCTCAATGATTTATACCGACGGGTTATTAACCGCAACAACCGTCTGCGAAAACTGATCGACTTAAAAGCGCCGGAGATCATCATCCGCAACGAAAAGCGCATGCTCCAGGAAGCCGTCGATGCCCTTCTTGACAACGGGCGGCATGGCCGTCCGGTCCTGGGATCCGGCAACCGTCCTTTAAAATCATTGTCCGACATGCTCAAAGGCAAGCAGGGCCGTTTCCGCATGAACCTCCTGGGTAAGCGCGTTGATTACTCCGGCCGTTCGGTCATCGTCGTCGGACCAACCATGAAATTGTATCAATGCGGCCTTCCCAAAAAAATGGCCCTCGAGCTCTTTGAGCCGTTCATCATCCGCAAGCTTCGGGAAAAAGGATTTGTCCATACCATCAAGGGCGCCAAACGAATGGTGGAGCGGGCCAAGATCGAAGTCTGGGATATTCTCGATGAGGTGATCAAAGATCATCCCGTTATGCTTAACCGCGCTCCAACTTTGCACCGCCTGAGTATCCAGGCTTTTCAGCCCATTTTGACGGAAGGCAAGGCGATCAAGCTTCATCCCTTGGTGTGTTCGGCGTTTAATGCCGACTTCGACGGAGATCAGATGGCCGTTCACGTTCCCCTGTCCCTGGAGGCGCAGATTGAATGTCGCTTGGAATTATTGTCGGTCAATAATCTTTTTTCTCCGGCGGACGGTCGTCCTATCGTGTCCCCGACTCAGGATATGGTTTTGGGGCTGTATTATCTCACCAAAGACAGACAGATGGATACCGACGGCAAGAGTACGTTTGCTTCAGCGGCCGAAGTGATTGTGGCCCACAACGACGGGCAGCTGTCACTGCACACCGGGATCAAGCTGCGGCTTAACCAGCCAGTCTGGGGAGAGGAAAAGCCTTCTCTGATTATTTCGCAAGAGCGCGCGCTCGACGGTGAGCCGCCCCATGTGATTAAAACTGAAGTGTCGAAGAATCGCATCATTGAGACAACGGTGGGGCGTGTCTTGTTGAATGAGTTGTTGCCGGCGGAATACGGGTTCGTTAACGACACCCTTGATAAAAAGAAAATCGGCGCTGTTATCGCCGACTGCTATAAGCGTTTTGGCCAGAATACAACGGTCATCCTGTTGGACCGGTTGAAGGAATACGGATTCAATTCCGCTACCTATGCCGGGATTTCCATTTCGATCACCGATCTCACCAGCCCGAAAGAAAAAGAAAAGCATATCAAGGAAGCAAAGCAGGAGGTCGGCAAGGTTGAGGATCAGTACCGCAAGGGGATTATTACCGGCCGTGAACGTTATAACAAAATCATTGATATTTGGACTCATACGACGGAAAAATTGTCCGACCTCGTGTTTAAGCAGATGGATCCTTTCAACCCGGTTTTTATCATGGCTGACTCGGGCGCGCGCGGGTCGCGTTTGCAGATCCGTCAGCTTTCGGGCATGCGTGGTTTGATGGCGAAGCCGTCGGGCGAGATTATCGAGAATCCGATCACGGCCAGTTTCCGTGAGGGCCTGACGGTGTTGGAGTATTTCATCTCGACTCACGGCGCCCGTAAAGGGTTGGCCGACACGGCTCTTAAAACCGCCGACGCAGGGTACTTGACTCGTCGTCTCGTCGACGTTGCGCAGGAGGCTGTCATTACCGAGATCGATTGCGGGACCGTCAATGGTATCACCGTTTCTGCGATCGTTGAAGGTGATGAGCTCGTTGTCAGTTTGAAAGAACGCATCTCCGGCCGTGT
>CAYHZK010000027.1:0-17603 GCA_964361085.1 uncultured Planctomycetales bacterium | reverse complement strand
TGGAACAAAGATCGTCTTTGACAAGAAGACGCTGCCGGTCCCTTTACAAGGAAAAGAAAAGGTTCTTTACGGCGCGGGGCAAATGACATTGTGGTATCCGATCCTTGGGAAAGACAACACCGCCGGATGGATCGAGCTGCGGTACGCCTTGGACGATATCAGGGCGCTCCAGAGGGGCATACTGCGAAACGCCGTAGGGATGGGCGTCATTCTTGTGATCGTCAATGTCATCCTGATTTTTTTGAGCCTCAGGCATCCGTTGCGGGCTATCCAGCAGTCGATTGCGTTTTCGAAGGAATTCATCCGCGAAAAAGGCATACAAATCCCGGTCAATAAGAGCGTCAAAGAAATCGAAGAGCTGATGACGGCCTTGAACTACGCGTCGGCGCAGCTGAAACAGCAGGAAATTATTTTGCTGGATAAATCGGAGCGCCTCAGAGAGGCCAAGGTGGATTTGGAAAGAAAGGTTTTGGAGCGCACGGCCGATCTCAAGCGGAGCAACGAACGGCTGCTGAGTGATATCGAAGAGCGGAAAAAGATCGAGCAGGAATTGATCAGCGCCCGGGACCAGCTGATCCAGTCGGAAAAACTGGCGTCGGTGGGACAACTGGCCGCCGGTGTGGCGCACGAGATCAATAACCCCATCGGGTTTGTCAACGGCAACATGCAGATCTTGTTCGGATATTGGGACGCTTTGCAAAAGGTGCTTCGACTGACGGAGGATTTAAAACAGTCGACCCGGGAGAAAGATTTGAACAAGTCCGGCGCTATTGTGGCGGAAATGGAGCATGTCGAGAAGGAGGCGAATTTCGATTTTATCATGAATGATATGACGAGCCTCTTGCGGGAATCGGGCGAGGGGCTGGACCGGGTCAAAAAGATTATCCTGGATTTGCGAACGCTTGCCCGGCATGATCAATCGTCGATGGAGTCGATCAAGATTGAGGAAGTGGTTGACGGGATATGGAGCATTGTTCAGAACGAAGTGAAATACAGGGCCGATATGATCAAGGAATATGGAGAAACACCTTTGATCATGGGGCAGCCGCAAAAATTGGGACAGGTGTTCATCAATTTATTGATCAACGCGGTTCAGGCCATCGAAAAAAATAAAAGAGGAGAGATCCGCATCAGGACTTTTGTCCGCGAGAATTATGTTTGTGTTGAAATCAGCGACACCGGTGCGGGTATCGCCAAAGAAAATCTCAAAAAGATCTTTGATCCGTTTTTTACCACAAAGCCGGTGGGGCATGGGACCGGACTGGGGTTGAGCGTGAGCTATGACATCGTGAAGACTCAGGGGGGGGACATCCAGGTGGAGTCCGTCGTGGGCCAGGGGACAACATTTACAGTCTTGCTGCCGGTCTCGGGCTAAGTCCTGAAAAATAAAGATTGCGCCGCGTCGATCAGGTGAGTAAGATAAGGTCGATTCGAGAATAACCCTTATCAGCCCAGTTGGAATGATCGCTGGGCTTTTGTCGTGGAGGATTTTCTTTATGCCCAAGTTCAAGGATCTCATCGAGTGGGATTACCTGGGGTCAAAATACAGCGTTTATGTGAAACATTTTGTCGACGACGACGGCCGTAAGGGGATGACGATGATTTTTGAAGACGTGACGCATGAAAAGGTCACGGAGATGGTGATCCCGCCGCGGATGTTTCCCGCTTTTCTTCAGGCGGTTAACGCCGGCTCCGAGCGGGCGCGCGGTTTGTTTTAAGGGACGCTGGTTTTTATGAAAAGATTCGTCCTGATTCTTTTTTTGCTTTTCCCGGCGCCGGCGGTTTTTGCCGCTGTCGTTTATCAGGATTTCGAACCGGGCAACGGGACGCCTCCTTCCTCTCGCGCTCCTCTGGGCGCCGGTCCCGAATACGGCTGGGGATTCAACGGCGCTGTCGTGAGTCTGGCCGAACCGGGGGAGCCGGTCCGTTCCGGCCAAAAATCCTGGAAAACAACGATCCCCGCCGGGCCTCCGGTCAACGCCGGGACCGCGATCCCTTCCCAGGTTCATACCTATAACGTCAATTTCGTCCCCGAATGTCACGACCGCCTGACCTTTTGGGTCTGGTCCGACCCCTCCAGTGTGGGAGACCACACCATGATGGTGAAATTTTTCGATCAGGACAAATACAAGCATGAGGGGATCGGCGTGTGGACCCTTGATAAAGCCGTTTATCGCCGGTGGACGCCCCTGACCGTTTTATTCAGCCGGCTTCCGTCGGATTTTAATCTGCGGCGGGTGGACAATATCGAGTTTTTTAATTATTGGGACGGCACGTATTATTACGACGATATTCACATCGGATCTGCGGCATCGCCGGAGCGGGATTTAGAGTGTCTGAAAAAAGAAGATTTTGTTTCCTGCCTCTCTCCGGAATTCAAAGGTGTCCGGGCGGACGACCCGCGCCCGGAGGCCACGGCCCTCCTGGGGGCGACGCCCCTGTGCGCTTCGGTTTACCGCAGGGATCCCGCCATGATCCTCGAGTACGGGCGATCCCGCGCTGTCCGTCGAGCTGAAGGTCTGCGGCTGTTGCAGAGACACGCCTATGGACGATTTTAAACTGATTCAGGGATGTCTCACCGAGAACAAACGGGCGTGGGATGAGTTTGTCGACAGATTTTCCACCCTGATCTATGATGCGATCCTCCGGACATTCCGGGAATACGGCTATCGCGGGGACAACACCGCGGCGGCCGACCTGCACAATGAAGTCTTTGTCTTGCTGCTCGAGGACAATTGCCGCGCCCTCCGCCTTTTTGAAGGGCGCAACGGATGCCGGCTGGGACATTACATCCGGACGGTCACGATCAGAAAAACCATCGACTATATGCGAAAAAGCCGGCTGATGTTTTCGCTCGACGAGGAATCATCCGACGACAATGCGCGCGCCGTCAAATTTGTGCAGGGACTGGCCGCGCCCGATGTCCTTGCCCCCCTGGAAGAAAAAGAGGCGTTTGATATCGTCCGGACGCTGCTGGCGGAGTTGAAAGAGGAAGAGCGCAATCTTTGTATGATGATCTTCCGGGAAGAAAAAGATCCCCGGAGCATTGCCGAGGAGTTCGGCATCTCCGTCGATCATTTTTATGTGAACAAAAACCGGGTTTTGAGCAAACTGCGGGCCATCGCCGCGGAAAAGAATTATCTGGCGCATGACAAAAAATAAATTTCCACAGAACCATTCCTGTCTGTCCGACGAAACGGCCGCCTGCCGGGTTGCGGGGCTTTTGCCGGTTGAGGCCAAAGAAAAGATTGAACGGCATCTTGCCTCCTGCGCGTCCTGCCGTGAGCTGGTTGCGGTCTGTTCCCGGGTCGCAAAGGAGCAGAACAGCGGGATGTCCCCGGCCCCGGCCGCGCTCATAAAGAGCGCGAAGGCCTTGATCGGCCAAAGAGCTGGACCAAATCTCATGGATGTCGTCGTGAGGATTTCCGGTCACGCCTTTGCGGCCGCGGAGACAACCGGAGAAATTCTTTTTGCCCCCTGGCTGCCGGCGGTGAATCCGCTGCGGGGGCGGGCGGCGGATGCCGTGAATGTGCTCGTCGTGGAAAAAGTTTATAAACGGTTCCGGGTCCGGGTGGAGGTCAGCGGCGAGAAATCCGGAGGATATGCCGCAATCCTGACTCTGTGCGATGCCCGTTCCGGCCAGGCGGTCCCCAATATCCGCGTGACGCTGTATGAGGGCGAACAGGAACTGGAGTCGGATGTGACGCGCGACGGGCATGTCTCTTTTGAAAGATTGACGGCACGGCGGTATCGGTTTGAAATCCTGGGGCTTGAGGAAAAACCGGAATACCTTTCTCTTCAATTGACCGGGTCATGATGCCGCAGCGTATTTTTGTTTTAGAAGTCCTCCGGATCCAGGACAAACTCAAGGTCGGATTTTTCGACGAGACCTCAACGGTCCGGTCGTATGAAGAGATCCCTTTTCCGCTGCAGGAAACCGGGGAGGCCTGCGACCGGATTGCCTCACTTCTTAACAAGGCCGGACAGCTCGGAGCCCTGTCCAGCGGAACGTGCGCGGACCTTCGGCGCAGCGGGCACATCCTTTTCGATCAACTCCTGCCGGTCTCCATCAAGCGGCGTCTGCAATCTTCGCCGGTTGAATATCTTGTTTTTGAAATCGACGAAACCCTGGTGTCAATCCCGTGGGAGCTTCTGTTCGACGGGCAGCAGTTTTTGTGTCTGCGCTTTGATGCCGGGCGCCGGGTGAAGACAGCGCGGGCGACCGTATCGCCCGAAAAAAGTGTGAAACGGTTCCCTCTCCGGATGCTGATCCTGGCGGACCCTCAGGGGAATCTCCCTGCCGCGGCACAGGAGGCGCAGGCGATCCGCGGCGAGATGGACGCGCTCAAGGGAAAAATCCTCGCGACCAGCCGGGTCAAAAATATCCCGCCGGATTACGTCAAACAGAGGATTCATGATTATGACATCCTGCATTACGCGGGCCATGCCGAGATGGACGGATGGGTCCTGGCCGGTGGAAAGATAACGGCCGCCGACATCCTGGCGATGGGGACGCGCCCGCTTCCGGGCCTTGTCTTTATGAATTCCTGCCATTCCGCCGATGAAAACGGGAAGCGGGTTGACAACGACGGCGAACGTCAATTGTTCAGCCTGGCCAACGCGTTTTTGATTTCCGGGGGACGGCATGTGGTCGGCACGTTGTGGAAGATTGCCGACGATGCCGCGTTGATTGCGGCAAAAGAATTTTACCGTCAGTTTGTGTCCGGCCATGCCGTCGGGCGCGCCATGCGGGAGGCAAGAAAGAGGCTGATCAGCGAGCATGGGGAGGATCATATCGTCTGGGCCGGGTATGTTCTTTATGGGGATCCGTCCTGGTCGTGGCAAACGCCCTCCGCCGTCGCGGCCGGGGGTCTTTTTTCAAAACGGAATTTGAGTGTGACGGGTGCCGCTCTCGGTTTTTTGTTGCTCCTGGGCGCGATCGTTCCCGTCCTGCAATTTGAAACGGGCCGCAGGGCTTATATAAGAGAAGATTATCATCAGTCCGCCCGGTTACTGGCAAACGCCGCGGCCTGGCCGATCCTTCGGGTTTTTCCCGAGACGTTGTCGCTGAGTTATCAAGGGGCGGGCAGCGCCTCCGCCATGGCGCATGACTATGACGCGGTCGTAGGGTTTTATAAGAAGGCCCTGGATCTCGCGAAGGCCCGGCGAAAAAAAACAGAGGCCGCGCGCCTGTCTTTGACCCTCGCGGATGCGGTCTTTGAAAAAAATATTTTTATCGATCTCTTTGATCCACGCCGGAACGGCGAAAAGCATTCGCCGCAGGAGATGACGGACTTGTATCAAAACGCGATTGTCCTCGCCGGCGAAATCGCGGATGTCCTGTTGCAGGCGCGGGCGCTGGAAGGGATGGCCAGGGTTGAGGAAAGCAAAGGGGAATGGAAAAAGGCCGTCTCAGAGTATCTTAAGGCTGTTGAATTGCTGGGCGAGAACCCGCGGGATGCCTCGGCCCGGCTGTCTGTGCTGCGGATGAATCTGGCGCTGGCGCATGCGTATGCGAATCACCATCTGGATTTTTCCAGGGCTTACGCTCATCTTCAAAAATTGCCGGACCTGGTTCCGCGGGGTGAGGAACGAAACGATGCCGGGGCGGAACTGAAGCTGTTTTACCGCCGTTTCGAATTTTTTCTGCGGACACTGGCGGAGAAGGGATACAAAAACAGCGATTTCTATAGAAAGGCCGGGGCGATTTACGATCAGATGCAGTGAGGCCGCGATCAAAAAATTTTTGTTAGATTTTTCACCCATCCACGTCTAATAGAATGTCAAAGAAAACGGACGACGGACCACGGTATACGGAATACGATCAAAACAGGGGGGAGTGATGAAAAAAATCGTCTTAGGTGTTTGTCTGGTCGTGACGTGGCTGTGCGGGGTTTCCGCGGCGGCCCCGGATTTGAAGAAAGGATTGATCCTTCATTATAATTTTGACGCTGATGAAGGCGGCAGTGTGACCGACCAGAGCGGTCAGGGGCACCAGGGGGTCGTCAATGGCGCCACCTTCGCCGCCGAAGGACGGTTTGGCGCGGCGTACCATTTTGACGGTCAGGACGATTACATCTTCGCCGGGAATTTAGGGTTTCATGCCACGGGCACGATTTCGTTCTGGATGAAGGCCGATACGGTTGAAAACTGGCGCAACCCGTTTACGACGGACTACGCCGGGTGGGACGACTGTATCCGGTTTGAGGAGAGCTCCAGCGGTGTTTTCACCGGCGGCGGGCACGGTCTCGGCCGCGGCGGCAACTACACCGAATCGATGGTTGCCAACCGCTGGTATCATGTGGTCTACGCCTGGGACGACGCTTACGTTTATGGTTATCTCGACGGCGTTTTGAAATTCAAGAATCCGCATCCCGCCCCCGATTCGCTTGTCCATCCGGATCTCCCATTGACCGCAGGCCAATATAAACAGATCACCCTCGATTTTCAGAACGTCGCGATCGGTAACGGTTATTCGACGGAGCCGGAACGGTTTTGGAAAGGTTTTGTCGATGACGTGCGTGTCTATGACCGGCCGTTGTCCGCGGCCGAGGTCGTGGATCTTTATGAGAATCAGGAGGATTCCCTGGTTTTATATTTCCCGTTTGACAGCGGCCCCCTGGACGGTGTTATTGAGGACCAGAGCGGGAAGGGGAATCATGGGGTCGTTAACGGCGCGGTGACGTTTGTGTCCGGGGAGGGGAGCGGGGCGGGCGCGTTTGAATTTCACGGGACCGATGAGTCGGTTTTCGTGGCCAAGAGCGATTCCCTCGACGTGGGGCAGCAATTGACGTTCGCGGCGTGGTATAAACCGTATGACCGCAGCAATCTTCCTGAGAGCGAACAGCAGAATCCGATCCTGGAATATTCCAACGGCCAGACCGCCGGCGCCCATCTGTGGACCAAGACCATCGGCTACCAGTGGAACGGAAAAGGCACGGGTGCCAACTTAGTCGACACAACCGGCAACGATGTCAGTTATGTGGTCAGCACCGGCGACAAGCCGGTCAACGAATGGCATCATTTGGTCGTGACCTACGACGGCGCGACGAACACAGGCCGTGTTTATATCGACGGGATCCTGGCCGAGACACGGCAGTTCAGCAGTTCTTTTACCCCTCAGACTGCCTATGACCTTTATATCGGCCGGAGGATTTGGGATCACCAGATTTATAAAGGGTTGCTGGATGAAATCCGGATTTATAACCGCGCCCTGACCGGTCAGGAAGTCCGCGGTCTTTATGACGCGACCGGACTCGGTTTGGTTTACCAAAATTTTGAGGACAATAACGGCTCCCCGGAGTACGGCTGGCCGATCAACGGGGCCGCAACTGCGCGCTCAACGACACGTCACTCCGGCGCGTATTCCTGGAAAATCAGTTTTACCGGCAACTGGGGCGGTACGGGCATCCCTTCGCAGGTCGAAACTTATCATTTCAACACGCAGCCGGAACGGCATGACCGGCTGACGTTTTGGGTCCTGGCCAAACCGACCGCCGCGAACACGAAGTCCAGCGTGCGGGTCCGCTTTTTTGACCAGAGCAGCGGGACGTATCACACCGACGGCTTCGAGTTGACGGCGACGAGGAAGGCCGCTTACAACACATGGACGCCGTTGACGGTCCTGTTTTCGCAGCTGCCGTCCGGCTTTGATCTGAAGACGGTGGACAAAATCCAGTTTGTTTTTGCCAACGAGGCGGACACGGATTCGGCCCCGGGGACGTATTATATCGACGACATCCAGATCGAGTCGAACGACCGGTATTATCAGGATTTTGAACAGTGGAGCTGCAGCGCGACCAATCCCGGAGACTGCGGCTGGGCCTGGAACGGGTCGATCAGCATCAGCAGTGCGGTTCGCTATAGCGGAACCCAGAGCTGGAAACTCAGCGGGACAAGTTACTGGAACGGCACCGGCATCAAATCCCAGGAAAAACGCTGTGTCCCGCCGGACGTCTGTTCGTATCAGGATTTCTGGCACGTCGATATCAACCCGCAGCACCTTGACCCCAGACAATACGACCGGTTGACGTTCTGGGTGCAGCAACTGGGCAATAACGGGATGCCTAACAATGTCGAGGTGAAATTTTTTGACCATGGCCAATACAACAACACGACGGAAGGGGCCAAGATCTGGACGCAGAAAAGCGGCGAGTACGGGCAATGGACCCGCCTGACGGTCCCGTTTGATCAATTGCCGGCGGACCTCAATCTCACGGACCTCGATAATGTTCAGATGAGCGTGTATTGGCCGGGCACGTATTATTTCGACGACATCCGGGCCGGCAAAGGATCGGGGATCGCCATTGATCCGGCCTACCTGTCCTCGGGAACCGTGACCTGGAACCGGGTTGTCGGCGCGGCGCGGTATACCCTGCAGGAGAGCACCACCGGCCCGACGGGCCCCTGGACGACCCTGTGTCCTTCCGCCTCTTGTCCCGGGACCGAGACGGCGTTTGTCCATCAACGGCTCAACCCGTCGTGGCTGCGCGTGCGCTGGGAAACCGCGAGCGATGCCGCGAAGAATTTTGTTCCCTACCAGTCGGACTGGAGCGACACGGTCCGTTATATGCCGCGGTCGGTTTTGCTCAAGAACGATTTTTTGCAAAAATACGGCATCATCGAATGGCATTTTATTCCCCAGGCAACGCAGTATGAAATCCAGCAGGCGAACACAAAGACCGGGACCTGGACCACGATTTATACGGGAGGGTATCGCGTCCCTCCGTCCCTCACCGCCACGCTGGGGAAGTGGTACCGCATCCGCGGCCTGCGCACCAACGCCTCGGGGCAGGTGATCGAGACGTCGTCGTGGAGTCCCACGTATCTCTACGATCCCAACGCCTTTTTGAAGACCGTGGGGACAAGAGTCAAGGAACAGAACGGCTCCGGCGCTGAGGTCAAACTGCGCGGGGTGAATTTAGGAAATTATTTTATCATCGAACCCTGGATGCTGGGCAACGGGACCTACCAACAGCAGTTTCCCGACGACTGGACGATCCGCCAGAAGATGGGAAGCGACGCGCCCGGGCTCATCGAGACGTACCAGCAGACGTATCTGCAGGACGTTGATTTCGACAACATCATGAGGACAGGCTCGAGTGTTGTCCGGCTGCCTATTTACTACCGCGACATCCGCGAGATCGACGATCAAACCGGACAGTGGATGCCGGCGACACAGTTCAACTTTGCCGCCGTTGACCGGATTGTCAATCTGGCCGCCGACCGCGGTCTCTATGTCCTGCTGGACCTGCACGGCGCGCCCGGGGCGCAGAATAATGAATTTCACGCCGGGCGACAGGGGTATAACAAACTGTTTTCTCCCGATCCCTTGGGCGTGGAGTACCGGGAGCGGACCAAGGAATTGTGGCGCGCCATCGTGGATCATTACCGCGACAATCCCGTGATTGCGGGCTATGATCTTTTAAACGAGCCCGTCGGGGTCTACGCGTATTCGCCCGACGATCCGGCACCGTTGTGGACGTTGTACGATCAACTGTATGACATCGTCAGAGACGCGGACAAAGGGGCCGACGCCAATCACATCGTCATGATGGAAGGGGTGTGGGACTGGGAGACCCTGCCGAAGCCGTCTGTTTACGGCTGGCAGAATGTGGTCTATCAATTCCATTATTACTGCCAGCAGCCGCCGCAAGGCGAGCAGCCGGTCCTGGGCGAGACATGCCCGAACGATCCGCCGGAGTCGCAGATCACGTATCAGAAGGCGTTTATCGACGCCAAGATCGCCAATTCCCGGCAGAGTCTTTATAAGGTCCCGGCCATGGTTGGCGAGTTCAACGGATACGGCCAGAAGGCGGTCTGGGATTATTATTTTCAGAAATTCAACGGCCAGGGGTGGCACTGGACCCCGTGGTCTTACAAGACGCACGAGTCTTCTTCCTCCTGGGGGTTGTACACGCACTCCTTGTATGGGGAGGCGTTGCCTGATTTTGATAATGATACCCCGGAGGAATTGCAGCGGAAACTCCAGAAATACGACACATTGCTGCATCACACGCCGAATGATTCGCTGTTGAATATTCTAAAAAGCTACACTCCGCAAAGGAGTCTGATCAAATAACGATGTCTGAAATGATGGGGAGGCAGATCCTCTGTCTCCCCATCATTTATGAAAGGAGAATTTCATGAGGATTCGTTTTTTGTCTGCGGCTCTCGGCGTATGGTTGCTGGTATCATTGCGCATCATCGGGCCGGTTTCGGCCGATCCGTTACCGGATGATATCTAAACCGGCTTGTTGCTGCATTATGATTTTGAGCAATCGCCCGAACAGGTCGGTTCAGAAATACACGTTCAAGACCAAAGCGACCATTCTCTCGCGGGAACCGTATTCGGCGGAGCCCTGCACGTTAACGCGGCGGCTGTGGGTAACGGCGCTTTCTTATTTGATGGGATCGACGACTATATTCAAGTCAACTCAGATATGACTGGTTTACTGAATCAAGGCGGGCCATTTACAGTTTCACTTTGGGTGAATTCAGAGGAGTTGCTTCCCCCGGCGGAAATCGAGGCGCGCGGTCCTAAGTGATTCTCCTCAAACGAGCAGCATCGGCATGTTGGGCAATCCATATCATTTATTGGTCGGGGCGGGGGAATATAACGGGTCAACACCTGATCGTTTCTGGAAGGGGTCCGTGGATGACGTCAGAATATATAACCGAGCGCTGGATCAGTCCGCGATCCGAAGGCTCTATGAATTTTCACATTTGAGTGTGCGGGAATCCTCCTGCAATCATCCTCCCGCAGTCGATGCGGGGGATAATGTTGAGATCACAAGCGCTGAGCAGTCGAGCACGACCTTGCTGGGGATGATCACCGATCCTGATGGCAACGCGCTCCATTATCGTTGGCTTCAGGGAACACATGTTTTGGGAGAAGGAGATGTTCCTGCCAATGGTATTGTGACTTTGAGTTTGAACCTTGTGCCGCCCATCCCGCTTTTTTCGACAGGGAACCATGCCATTATTTTGGAGGGTAGCGACGGCTACGACACGGTTCAAGACGAGATGGTTCTCACCGTCAACAACTCGCAACCTGTGGCGGTGGCGAGTGGCGGAGGGACGGTTGAACTGGGTGATCAAATGACCCTTAGCGGTGACGTGGCGGATAACGATGGAGACATGCTTACGTACATATGGCGTGAGGACAGTTACATTATTCATCAAGGCACGATAGAAACTTTAGCCGGTGGCGAGTGGGTCACTTTGACGCCCATTGTCATCACCAGCGGTTCACCGCTTTTGCCGTTAGGGGAGCATAGGCTCACATTACAGGTCACAGATGGAGTTACGGCTCCGGTTGAATCTGAGATCATGATTAACGTCGTGGATACGCAATTTCCCACGATGCAACCCACTGTCAGCCCCAGCATCCTTTGGCCGCCTGACCACAAGATGCGTTCGGTTATGATCAAGACGAACGCCGCGGACAATAGCGGCAACGTCACGCTTGCCGCTTCCGTCGTTAGCAGTGAACCGCCCAACATTGACAGTGACGGGAATACGATTCTTGATTTTACGGCGCCGGTGATCAATCAGGATACAGGCGAGATCACTCTTGATCTAAGGGTGGAACGTCAGGGAAAGGGGGATGGCCGCATTTATACGATCACGATCACGGCAACGGATGATTCCGGCAACAGTTCTTCATCAGAAGTCAAGGTCGTGGCTCCGCATCATCGGGGGCGTTAATCTGTAAAGTGGGCATGGTTTTTAAAAAAAGTTCCAGATTCCCGGAACTTATGGTATTCTTTTGCAAACAGGTTGCAGGAAATTCCCGCAACATTTAACAACATTTTGTGAAAGGAGTAGGCGATGAAAACCAAACTAACGTTTTTGGCGCTCGTACTGACGGCGGGGCTTTTTGCCTCAGGATGCGCGACAGCCACACCGGTAGGGACCTTTTATACCGAGTTATCTCTGCCTGTCAACGTTGCCGGGGGAGACGCGTCGTACTCTAAAGTCGGAAAGGCCACATCAAATTCGTATTTTGCTTTGATCGCCACAGGGGATTCCAGCATTGAAACAGCCGCCAAAAATGGCGGTATTTCAAAGATCAAGTTCATCGACTGGAAGGTTAAGAATATTCTTGGTTTTATGGGGGAATACACAACTTACGTTTACGGGGATTAATTTTCTTCGCCGTTGTCATCGTTCCCAAAGGCCGGTTGCTCAAAACAGCAATCGGCCTTTTTTAAATCCCTGTCATGACCGGAAGATGAATCGGGTCGGAACTTTTTTAATAAGAGACAGACAGTAATACCAAAGAAATGTTATAATCAGCCGCTTTTAATCGAGAGAATTTCTTGGGCCGTTCAATCATCCAAGAAAGGGATGTGGTATGGCAAGCATTGAAGAATTGGACAACGCGATCGGTGCTCATGGAAAGTGGAAAGCGCGTCTGCGGGCGGCTATCGATACCGGGAAAATCGATGCGTCCGTTGAAACAATCCAGCAAGACAACCAATGTGTTTTTGGAAAGTGGTTATATGGGCCTACGCTCACACCCGTTGATAAAGCGTCAGACCATTACAAGATTGTGAAAGATCTTCATGCTAGGTTCCATAAAACCGCCGCGCGTGTTGTCACTCTGGCCCTGAGCGGCAAGAAAGACGAAGCTGGAGCGATGATGGTTGTTGGAGGAGAATATGCCGTCATCTCTGGAAAGCTCACGCAATCCATGATGGATTGGAAAAAGGATTTACAATGAGGAAATATTTTGAAAAAAGGTTCTAACTATATTGGAAACATGAGTTATTAGTCTTTTAAAAGGTTTTCCCGGACATAAAGTGTTCGCGGGGTTTCTTCCGTTTAGAAAGGAAAGGCGTTATGAGCAAGGTGACGATAGCAATCCAGAGGTATCTGAAAATTTTGTGGGCTTTGATCCTCTTGTTCTGGGGTAGCCCGGCCTGGGCTGGCGAAGCGGATCTTGTCATCCCCGACTTGAGCTCCGTGACATTTTTGAATATCGATGGGCGGACGCTGCTTCTCTCTGGAATCGCGATCTGCGTTTTTGGCCTTATTTTTGGTCTGCGTCAGTTTTTATCGATTAAAAAAATGCCGGCCCACCCGTCGATGCTGGAGGTCTCCGAACTCATTTATGAAACCTGCAAGACGTATCTGATCACGCAGGGGAAATTTTTGCTCATCCTTGAGGTCTTGATCGGGCTTTTTATCGTCGCGTATTTCGGCTGGCTGCGGCATTTTGACGCCGGAAAGGTCGCGATCATTTTGGCCTGTTCCTTGATCGGGATCGGCGGCAGTTATGGTGTCGCCTGGTTCGGGATGCGCATCAACACGATGGCGAATTCCCGGTCGGCCTTTGCCTCGCTGCGGGGGCTGGCTTTTCCCGTGTACTCGATTCCTTTGCAGGCGGGGATGAGTATCGGGATGCTCCTCATCAGCATTGAACTCCTGGTCATGCTGGGCATCCTCCTTTTTATCCACCCGTCGCTGGCGGGGCTGTGTTTTATCGGCTTTGCCATCGGCGAGTCGCTGGGGGCCGCGGTCTTGAGGATTGCGGGTGGGATCTTCACCAAGATTGCGGACATCGGTTCGGACCTCATGAAGATTGTCTTTAATATCAAGGAAGACGACGCCCGCAACCCCGGCGTCATCGCGGACTGCACGGGCGACAATGCCGGCGATTCGGTGGGGCCCACGGCGGACGGTTTTGAGACGTACGGCGTGACGGGGGTGGCGTTGATCACATTCATTCTTCTTGCGGTGAAAGACCATGTCTTTCAGGTGCAGCTTCTGGTCTGGATTTTTGCCATGCGCCTGACGATGATTTTGGCCAGCGCGATTTCCTACTGGCTCAATGAGATGATCTCCCGGAAAAAGTACGCCGGGGCGACCGAAATGAATTTTGAGGCGCCTCTGTCATCGCTGGTCTGGATCACGTCCGGGGTCTCGATTGCTCTGACGTTTCTCGTTTCGTATCTGTTGATCCCGCAGATCGGCGACGGGACGCTCTGGTGGAAACTCGCCGCGATCATCACCTGCGGAACGATCGCGGGCGCTGTGATCCCGGAGATGGTCAAGATATTCACGTCGACCGATTCTCAGTATGTGGAAAATATTGTTCATTCTTCGCGCAAAGGCGGGGCCTCTTTGAATATCCTCGCCGGATTAACGGCCGGGAATTTCAGCGCGTATTGGATGGGGCTGGTGATCATTGTGCTGATGGGCCTTTCGTTTTTTATCAGCCTGCTGGGGTTTTCGCAGTTTATGATCGCCCCCTCGATCTTTGCCTTCGGGCTGGTGGCTTTCGGATTTTTGGGCATGGGGCCGGTGACAATCGCGGTCGATTCTTACGGGCCGGTTTCGGACAACGCGCAGTCGATTTATGAACTTTCGCTCATTGAAACCCTGCCGAACATCAGGCAGGAGATCGAAAAAAAGTTCGGGTTCGTCCATGATTTTAAAAAGGCCAAGCATTCTCTCGAGGCCAACGACGGCGCGGGCAATACCTTTAAGGCGACGTCAAAGCCGGTCTTGATCGGGACGGCCGTCGTCGGAACGATGACCATGATTTTTTCGATCATCATGATCCTGACCGAGGAATTGACCGTGCATCTGGAAAAACTTTCGATCCTCAATCCGCTGTTTTTGATGGGGCTTGTGGCCGGGGGGGCCGTGATTTATTGGTTCACGGGGGCTTCGATCCAGGCGGTCGTGGCCGGGGCTTACCAGACGATTGAGTTCATCAAAAAGAATATCAAGCTCGACGCGGTGGAACGGGCCTCGATTGCCGACAGCAAAAAAGTTGTCGAGATCTGCACGCGGTTCGCCCAGAAGGGGATGGTTAATCTTTTTCTGGCGATCCTTTTCGGGACGCTGGCCTTTGCCTGTGTCGACACGTTTTTCTTTGTCGGTTATCTGACGTCGCTGGCGATCTTCGGTCTTTATCAGGCCATTTTTATGGCCAACGCCGGCGGGGCCTGGGACAATGCCAAAAAAGTTGTCGAGGTGATATATCATGAAAAAGGGACGGAATTGCACGCGGCCACGGTTGTTGGCGATACCGTCGGAGATCCGTTCAAGGACACGTCCTCGGTTGCGATCAATCCGGTCATCAAGTTCACGACCCTTTTTGGGCTGCTGGCGGTGGAGATCGCGATTGAATTGAGCCGGGGCATGGACACGCTCCTGGCGGTCCTCTTCTTTGCGATTTCGCTGGTCTTTGTTGTGAAATCGTTCGCTGATATGCGCATCTCGGGGGAAGAGAAGTAACTTGTGATTTACGATCCTTTCCAGCAGAAGGCCATTGATTTTATCAATGAAGGCTGTTCGGTGATTGTCGCCGCGCCCACCGGCGCCGGCAAGACCGCCATCGCCGAATATCTCATTGAAGAATGCCTCAAGCGCGACGAGAAAATCATTTATACCGCCCCCATCAAGGCGCTGTCCAACCAGAAGTTCCGCGAATTTGAAGAACGCTTTCCCGGCAAGGTCGGGCTCCTGACCGGCGACGTCAGCCTCAACGCCTCGGCCTCGACCCTCATCATGACGACGGAGATTTTCCGCAACAAAATTCTGGAAGAAAAGAGCGCCCTGGCCGCCTACTCCTGGATCATCTTTGACGAGATCCATTATATGGACGACGAAGAGCGGGGCAGCGTCTGGGAAGAGTCGCTGATGTTCCTGCCGGACCACATGAATGTGCTGGGCCTCTCCGCGACCGTCCCTAATGTTGAGGATATCGCCGAATGGTTTCATTCCATCCATCGCCGCCCGCTGAAGATCGTCAGGGAAGAAAAACGTCCCGTCCCTCTTTCGGTTTTTTACCAATGCCAGAACCAGATTTATGAAAAGTTCGAACGGCTCGTCGGGGAAGGGTTTAAAAGCCCGGACCTGCCGGACCAGCGCGGCGAAAAGATCCCGAAGTTCGCCCATGTCAAGGCCAACAGGCTCCCGTCCCTGATGAGCCATTTGCAAGAGAACGATTTGCTGCCGTGCATTTATTTTGTTTTCAGCCGCCGGCAGACCGAATTTCTAGCCCAGGAGGCCCGGCAGTTTGATTTTCTTAATGCACAGGAGCGCCGCGAGATTGTGGATCTTTTTGAGCGCCTTTGTCAGCGGTTCGATGTGGCCGGCGAACCGAGCGCCTTTGAGCTGAAACCGTTTATCGAAAAGGGAATCGCATATCATCACGCCGGGATGCTACCGACGCTGAAAGAGGTCGTAGAGCGGCTTTTTACCAGCCAATTGATCAAGGTCATTTTCACGACGGAGACCTTCGCCCTGGGGATCAATATGCCGGCGCGGACGGTCGTTTTTAACGAGCTGCGCAAATATCATGGCCGCTATTTCGGCCCGCTCAAGACGCGGGATTTTTACCAGATGGCGGGCCGGGCCGGCCGGCGTTCGCTGGACAAGGAGGGGTTTGTTTTCTGCCGCATCGATCCGCACTACATCACTCCGTCGGAGCTGCACAAGGTCGTTTACGGGCAATCCGAGGAGGTCCGCTCCCGGTTTAACGCCGGGTACGCCACGTTGTTGAACCTCTATCACAAATACAATGAAAAACTTTACGACGTCTATCCGTTTTCGTTCCACTATTTTCAGGAGCGGAAGTTTGGCCGCAAAAAAGCCGTCGAAATCCTGCGGGCGAAGGTGAAACTGCTGAAGGATCTCGGATATATCCGCAAGAACCAGCTGACGCACAAGGGGCTTTTTGCCAGCACGGTGTACGGGTATGAACTCCTTTTGTCCGAGCTTTACGACGACGGCACGCTGGAAGAGTTGTCCGAATCCGCCTTAGGGATTTTAAGCGCGGCGTTGGTCTATGAGCCCCGGAAGGGGCAGCGCAAACCGGATCTGCCGCCGCCGGTCCGGCAACTGCAGAAAATGACGGAACGGGTGATTGAGGGGATTCACCGACGGGAAAAAAGCGCCCGGATTGCGCCGTTGAGCAAGCGGTGTTATTTCCATCTGGCGCCGGCGATTGAGGAATGGATGAGGGGCAAATCGTTTGACCGGATTCTGCAATGCACGGATGTCGATGAAGGCGAGATTATCCGGTATTTCAGGATGAGTGTGCAGCTTCTGCGGGAATTGGCGGACGCGCCGGTCTCGGAAGAGCTCAAGAAAAAGGTCTATTCGCTGATCGACCGGATCAAGCGGGACGTGGTGGATTCGGAGAAGATGCTGCGAAGTTAGCGACGGCGCTGCCGTTCACCGGTATGCGGAAGAGCCGGCTTATGCGGCATAAATTTTTCAGCTACAGCCCGCATAACTCCTCACCGCCTTTCGGCGGTTCGTCAAACAATGCGGGCTAAACGTATCTGTAAAATTTATGCCAAGCCGCTGACTTCCGCATACCGGTGAACGGCAGCTTTTTAGGTGAGGATTGCCGATGAATTTCCATCCATTTTTTACTTGTATTCTCCTGCCCATATTTTTTTTCGGATGTGCGCATCCGTCTTCTCAGCCGGCATTAAAAAAGCATACGCAGATCGGGGAGTTTTTTGGGAGTGTGGTTCAGGTGGATGTTTGTTATGGCGAGCGAGAGGAAGATCGGGTGCGGCAGGCCCTCGCCGGGGTTTGGGACCGGTTTGAGGATATTCATGGGCGGATGAGTG
>CAYHZK010000026.1:0-17638 GCA_964361085.1 uncultured Planctomycetales bacterium | reverse complement strand
CTCAACCCTTTGCCGCGGAAAGGAGGGTTGGCCGAAGAATGGCTGGCGCCGCTGTTGTGGATTTTTGCCGCTGCGGGGATGGGCCTGTGGCGGTACCTCACGGTGCTGGCGCCGGGACAGGAGGCGGGGGATCCGGATTTTAAAAAAGGGATGCGCCTGTGGATCGGCGATTATCTGCCGATGGCGGGGGCCCTGATTGTTGCGATGATGTTTTCTTCGTCGGAGGTGTGGATCCGGTGGCTTCAGGAGAAGGAACAACTGCGGGTCTATGGGACGGATGTTGTCCTGGGGCACCTGCGTCTGTTGCTTCTGATCTCAGCGGGCCTGGCGGCGTTTGTCCTCCTGCGGCTTAACGTCCTGCCGCAGCGGTTGATCGTCGGGCTTTTGATTGTCCTGACGGCGCTGGACCTGACGGCCTTTAATGCCCGGTTCAACGGGATTGCGGCCCCGTTTTTTTACAGCCAGGCCTTTTATCCGAAGGAGTTTTCTTATCAGCCGCCGCCGAAGGATCTCATCGACCGGATGGATCTGGTCAATTACCGGGTGAGCCATCTGCATCTGGCCGGATTCAACGCCAACAAAAACCTGATTGCCGGACTGCCGACTTACAGCGGGACCGTCGGGTATCTGACCAAACGATTTCATAAATTCGTAACGGCCTTCGGCTACCCCGAAGGGATTTATTTGATTTATCCGGAAGACCTGATCAGCAGCGACCGTTTTCTCGATCTTTCGGCGGTGCGGTATGTCTTTGACGGTGAAACCGCAATCAGGACCCGTCCGTCGGCGCTGGCGCGGTTGAATCTTTTTTATTCTTATGAGGTCGTCGGCGATGAAAAATTATTGCTGCAGCGGCTGAAAGACGAGACCTTTGTCCCGCAGCAGAAAGCGCTCCTGGCGCGGCATCCGCAGATCATCATCCCTCCTCTCGTCAAATCCCGTCCGGCCCGGGCGGTCCCGATCACCCGCGCCGATTCCGACATCATCGAGGCGACCGTGGGGACGGACACGCCGGCGCTCCTGGTGTTCAACGAATCGTATGACGCCGGATGGAAGGTTTTTGTGGATAACAAGGAGGCGCCGGTTCTGATCGCCAACTATAATTTTATGGCCTGCCCGCTCAGCGCCGGGACGCACCAGGTCCGTTTTCATTATCAGCCGCTGACCTACGCGAGAAATCTCAAACTGAGCCTCGGCGGCCTGGTTTTGTTTTTGGCGGTTGTTTTGTTATCTTTTATATTTTTATTGAAACGGGAGAGGATGGGGACGATGTCTTTTAAAAATGGTTTTATGCTTCTTTTGGGGGGGGTGCTGGCTGCATCCTCTATCGCATGCTCTGATCTCAGGCAGCAGATTGTTTATCAGCGGGCCAAGACTTATCATGACGGCGGGAAATATGACAAGGCGATTACTCTTTATAAAGAGCTGATTGAACTTGATCCCGACGGGAATGTCAGCGTGAGGTACGACCTGGGGGTTGCTTACGCGGATTTGCTGGATTTTGACAACGCCCTTGATCAGGTGCAGGCCTTAAAAAAAGCCGACCGCGAAGACCTGGCTTCCGTCCTGGAGGAGTTGATCACTCGAGGCAAGGCGGTTGCCCCCGCAGAAGAATAAAAACGGTTCTGGTCTTCCCGACGGTTTTTGAGTATAATCTCCGTCGAATTTTTCTTCAAAAACCGGATTGCCGACTTATCCCATGAAAGCCATCGAGATCAAACATCTGAGCAAAACGTACGCCAGCGGGACCCGGGCGCTTACGACGATCGATTTTGCGGTGGAAAAAGGCGATTTCGCGGCGCTCCTGGGCGCCAACGGCGCGGGGAAGACCACGATCATCAGCATCCTCACCGGCCTGGTGATCAAGACCTCGGGGCAGGTCAGGATTTTCGGCTATGACATCGATAAGGATTTTATCAAGGCCAAAAAATTGATCGGTGTCGTCCCGCAGGAAATGAATCTCAATATTTTCGAAAAACCCAAAGATATCCTCGCGACACAGGCCGGGTATTTCGGGATCCCCCGGGCTGAGGCGGAGCGGGAGGCTGAGGCGGGTTTAAAACGGCTGGGCCTGTGGGAAAAGAGGGACGCTCCGTCCCGGACTCTTTCCGGCGGGATGAAACGGCGGCTGATGATCGCGCGCGCGTTGATTCACAAGCCGCAGCTTCTGATTCTTGATGAACCGACCGCCGGGGTGGATGTCGAGATCCGGCATGATATGTGGCAGTATTTGCGGGAGCTCAACGAAAAAGGGCTCACGATCCTTTTGACGACGCATTATTTAGAAGAGGTCGAGCAGATGTGCCGGAACGCCGCGATCATCAAAAATGGCGAGATCATCACGCATGATTCGGTCAAACGCCTGGTGCAGCGTTTGGAGCGCGAGGTTTATGTGGTGACGGTGCGGGAGGTCAAGAATGTGGCCGCGCTCTCGGCGTACGGGGTCAAGGTTGTGGATGAGACGACGCTTGAGGCGGAGTTGATCCGGCGGGAGACGCTGCATGATTTTGTGCTGAAGCTCTCGGAGGCGGGGATGGTCATGACCGATATCCGTCCCAGGGGGCACCGGTTGGAAAAACTTTTTTTGTCGATTTTAAACAACTGAAATTATGGAAAGGTCGCCCTGCGTTGCCATAAGACTGTGAGCTCCACAGCCGGCTTACGCGTCATAAAATATCACATCACAGCCCGCATAACTCCTCACCGCCTTCGGCGGTTCGTCAAACAATGCGGGCTAAGCGTGCTGTGAAATTTTATGACAAGCCGCTGAGTTCCGCTCACAGTCTTATGGCAACGCAGAGTAGGTGTTATGCGCGGATTTATTGAAGAACAGTGGGTGGCTTATCAGACGATTGTGCGCAAGGAGGTGTCGCGGTTTACCCGCATCTGGACGCAGACCCTTTTGCCGCCGGTGATCACGCAGACGCTGTATTTTGTCATTTTCGGGAAATTCATCGGATCGCAGATCGGGGCGATCCAGGGGATTTCTTATATGGCCTTTCTTGTCCCGGGCCTGGTGATGATGGCGGTGATTAACAGTTCGTTCGCGAACGTGGTCGGTTCTTTTTTTAGCGCGAAATTTCAGCGCAGCATCGAGGAGCTCCTGGTTTCGCCGGCGTCGGAGGCGTGCATCATCGCGGGTTATGTGACGGGCGGGGTTTTGCGCGGGGTGATCACCGGGGTTTTTATCTTCGGGGTTTCGGCGTTTTTCACGCATCCGGTGGTGAGGCATTGGGAGGTCATTGTGGTTTTTATCATCCTGACGGCCTTTGTCTTTTCGGCGGCCGGGCTCATCAACGCCATCTTTGCCAAAAAGTTTGACGACGTTTCGATGTTCCCGACCTTTGTCCTGACGCCGCTGACGTATTTGGGCGGTGTTTTTTAATCCATCCACAGCCTGCCCTGCGTCTGGCAGAAGATTTCTTTGTTCAACCCCATCGTTTATATGGTTAACGGGTTTCGCTACGGATTTTATGGGGTTTCGGATGTGCCTGTGCCGGTCAGCCTGATGATCCTGGTGCTCTTGGGCGCCATCCTCATCGGGATTAACTTTTATCTCCTGCGAAAAGGGATTGGATTGAAGAATTGAAAAAGCCGGGGCGATAGAGTATACTAAGGCAACTTTGACGACTTTTTTAATGGATTTCGCGAAATACGTAATACGAGATACGGATCACAACATGGCCCACGAAAAACGGATTTTGCTTCCACAAGATTTGAGACCCATCCATACTCTGGACGCATACAAGGCGACCGGGGGGACGAGGGGAATAGATCGCGCCCGCTCGATGAAACCTCGCGATGTGATCGAGGAGCTTAAAAAGGCCGGCCTGCGTGGACGCGGGGGGGCCGGTTTCCCGACGGCGATCAAGTGGACCACGGCCTTCGAAGACCCGAGTCCGACAAAATATGTCGTCTGCAACGGCTCCGAGGGCGAGCCCGGGACGTACAAAGACCGGTACCTCCTTCAGAAAAATCCTTATCAGCTCGTTGAGGGCGCCGCGATCGCGGCGTATGTGGTCAACGCCAAAAATGTCTTCATCGGCCTGAAGGCCAAATTCAAACGCGAGATCGCCAACGTCCAGCGCGCCATCGATGAGATGGTCAAAGACAATATCATCGCCAAAGACTATATCCAGATTGTCCCCGGGCCGGACGAATATCTTTTCGGGGAAGAAAAGGCGCTTCTGGAAGTCGTCGACGGGCGGGGCGCCATGCCGCGGATCATGCCGCCGTTCCTGCAGGGCGCGCGGTATACCCCGACGGAATACAACCCCACGATCGTCAATAACGTCGAAAGTTTGAGCCACGTTTCGCATATCCTCGCCAAAGGGGCGGACTGGTTTCGCGCGACCGGCTCGCAGGACACGCCCGGGACGATGATTTTTACCCTGTGCGGCGATGTCAAGCGGCCGGGGATGTATGAACTGCCGCTGGGGACAACACTGAGGGAACTGCTTTTTGATTGCGGCGGCGGTCCGGCGGGCAACCATCCGGTCAAGGCCGTGTTTTCGGGGGTCGCCAACCGCGTCATGACCGAGGAGATTTTTGATACGCCGTTGGGGTTCGGCACGATGCGCACCGCCGGAGGGGGCTTGGGGTCCGCCGGATTTATCGTTTACGATCAATCGATGTGCATGGTCAAGGTCGCCCTGATGTTTTCGAGTTTTCTGGCGTATTCCTCCTGCGGGCAGTGCATCCCCTGCAATCGCGGCTGCCGCGTTATCACCGAGTATTTAAAGAAATTTGAAACCCGCGCCGCCGTGTCCGACGACATCGACGCCATTCTCTTTGAATGCGGGCGCGTCACCAATCAGACCCGATGCTTTTTGCCCGCCGAGGAATCCATCCTGATCTCCAGCCTGGTCCAAAAATTCCGCGAAGAATTCCGCCTTCACACGCAGTGGGGCTGCTCGTATTCCCGTGAGCCGGAGCTGCCGCTGATCGATTTCTTCGACGAAACAACACACCGCTTCACGTACGCCCCTCCGAAGGTGGAGACATTCGCGGCTGTATGAAATCGCCTTTCTTAGACCACCCTCTTTACCGCATTCTGCAAGAGCGTATCGCAATCATCGACGGCGCTATGGGCACCATGATCCAGCGGCACAAACTCGATGAGGCGGCTTACCGCGGCAAATTGTTCGCGGATTATCCCCTGGATTTGAAAAACAATAACGATCTTTTGTCGCTGACCCAGCCGCAGATCATCGAAGAGATCCATGCCGCTTATCTCTCCGCCGGCGCCGACATCATCGAGACCAATACCTTCAACGCCAACACGATCAACATGGCGGATTACCGGATGGAAGACCAGGTCTACGCCCTGAACCTTACCTCGGCGAAGATCGCCCGCAAGGCCGCGGAGGCGTTTTCAAAACAGAATCCGCAAAAACCCCGTTTTGTCGCCGGCGCCATCGGGCCCACGACCAAAACAGCCTCGATTTCACCGGATGTCAATGACCCCTCGGCGCGTTCCGTGACCTTTGACCAGCTTGTCGCGGCCTACACCGGGCAGCTTAAAGGGTTATTCGACGGCGGGGTGGACCTCATCTTGATTGAGACGATCTTTGACACGCTCAACGCCAAGGCCGCGATTTTCGCGTTTGAAAATTATTGCGAAAAGATCGGCCGGAAAATCCCGCTCATGATCTCGGGCACAATCACCGATGCCAGCGGCCGCACGCTGTCGGGGCAGACGACCGAGGCCTTTTGGATTTCGGTCGCGCATGCTAATCCCTTGACGGTGGGTCTCAACTGCGCCCTGGGCGCTAAAGATCTGCGGCCTTATATCGCTGAAATGTCGAGGATAGCGTCATGTTTTATCAGCTGTTATCCCAACGCCGGTCTGCCTAACGCCTTCGGAGGATTCGACCAGGGGCCCGATGAGATGGCAGGGCTGATCCAGGAATTCGCCGAAAGCGGGTTTGTGAATATCGTCGGGGGATGTTGCGGGACAACGCCCGATCACATCAAGGCCATCGCCGAAGCGGTCGCATCCGTTCCTCCGCGCCGTCTGCCCGACATCCCGCCGTACACGGCCTTAAGCGGACTGGAACCGCTGGTTCTGCGTCCTGACAGTAATTTTCTCAACATCGGCGAACGGACCAATGTCACAGGTTCAAAGAAATTCTCGAAACTCATCCTCGCCGGGAATTACGAGGAGGCGGTCGCGGTGGCCCGGCAGCAGGTCGAGGCGGGCGCCCAGGCCATCGACGTCAATATGGACGAGGCGATGCTCGATTCCGAAAAGGCCATGACGCGGTTTCTGAATTTGATCGCCACTGAACCCGACATCGCGCGGGTGCCGGTCATGATCGATTCGTCAAAGTGGTCCGTGATCGAGGCGGGGCTCAAATGCGTCCAGGGCAAGTGCATCGTCAATTCGATCAGCCTCAAAGAGGGTGAGGCGATTTTTAAAGAGCAGGCCGGGAAGCTCAGGCGTTACGGCGCCGCCGCGGTCGTGATGGCCTTTGACGAACAAGGCCAGGCCGATACCGTCGAGCGCCGTGTGGCGATCTGCGCGCGCGCGTATAAAATCCTGACGGAAGACGTCGGGTTCCCGCCGCAGGACATCATCTTTGACCCCAACATCTTCGCCGTGGCGACGGGCATTGAGGAACACAACGCGTACGCGCTGGATTATTTTGAAGCGACCCGCCGCATCAAGCAATCCCTGCCGCATTGCAAGGTAAGCGGCGGGGTGAGCAATGTCTCGTTTTCGTTCCGGGGGAATGATGCCGTGCGCGAGGCTATGCATTCGGCCTTCCTTTATCACGCGATCAGGGCCGGGATGGACATGGGGATCGTCAACGCCGGGATGATCGCGGTCTACGACGAAATCCCGAAAGACCTTTTAACGCTGGTTGAAGACGTGCTGTTGAATCGTCATCCGCAGGCGACGGAACGGTTGATCCAGTACGCCGAAAATTTTAAATCCCAGGGCAAAAAAGAAACCGAAGACCTCGTCTGGCGCAAACTGCCCGTCGAAGAGCGGCTTTCCCACGCCATGGTCAAAGGGGTTGTCGAATATCTTGAGGCCGATGTGGAGGAGGCCCGGCAAAAGTGCGCCCGTCCGCTCGATGTCATCGAAGGGCCGCTCATGGCGGGGATGAATATCGTCGGAGATCTTTTCGGCGCGGGCAAGATGTTTTTGCCGCAGGTCGTCAAAAGCGCCCGCGTCATGAAGAAGGCCGTGGCTCATTTGACGCCGTTCATTGAGAAAGAAAAAAATTCTGTCGCGGCTAAAAGTATGGGGACGGTCGTCATGGCGACGGTCAAAGGCGACGTGCATGACATCGGCAAAAATATCGTCGGTGTTGTCTTGGGGTGCAACAATTTTAAGATCATCGACCTGGGCGTCATGGTCCCCTGCGAAAAGATCCTCGAAGCGGCACGGCGGGAAGGCGCCGACATGATCGGCTTGAGCGGTCTGATCACGCCGTCGCTCGAGGAGATGGTCAATGTCGCGGCGGAGATGAAACGTCAGGGATTTGTCCTTCCGCTTTTGATCGGCGGGGCCACCACATCACCGAACCATACGGCGGTCAAGATCGCGCCCGTTTATCCCGGGGTCACGGTGCATGTGAAAGACGCCTCACGGAGCGTCGGCGTGTGCCGCAGTCTGATGGACGCGGGGTTGAAAAAAACGTTGATCGAAAAGATCAGCGCGGAATACGAGCGGCTGCGGCAGGAACACACGAGCCGCTACAGCGTCAAACGGCTGCTGCCGATTGACTCGGCACGCCAGCAGAGGATGACGAGCGACTGGCCGCGGCTGCCGGTCACCCGGCCGTCATTTTTGGGAACGAAGATTTTGAAGGATTTTGATCTCAACGACATCAGCATCCGCGTCGACTGGTCGCCGTTTTTTATCGTCTGGGAATTGAAGGGCAAGTATCCGCAGATTTTTAACGATCCTGCCATCGGCGTTGAGGCGCGCAAGGTCTTTGACGATGCCCAGAAAATGCTCAAGGATCTCATCGACAAAAAATTGTTGACCGCCAATGGTGCTTTGGGATTGTTTCCCGCCAACAGTGTTGGGGATGATATCGAGGTCTACGCCGATGAAAGCCGGAAAGAGGTCGTGGCCGTTTTTCGCACCCTCCGCCAGCAGGCCGAAAAGACCGACGGCCAGCCGTACTACGCCCTGGCTGATTTTATCGCGCCGAAAGACAGCGGGATCCCGGACTATCTCGGCGGGTTTGCCGTGACCGCGGGCGGCGGGATCGACGAATTGGTTCAAAAATACGAGCGCGACCATGACGATTACAAAAGCATTATGGTCAAGGCCGTCGCCGACCGTCTCGCCGAGGCCTTCGCCGAACGGCTCCATGAATTGACGCGAAAAATATACTGGGGATACGCGCCGGACGAATCCTTGTCCAGCGAGGACATCATCCTCGGCCGTTATCGAGGGATCCGTCCCGCGCCAGGCTATCCGGCCTGCCCGGACCATACCGAAAAACCTCTTCTTTTCAAACTCCTTAACGCCCAGGCCGCCACGGGGATTCATCTGACCGAAAATTACGCCATGACGCCCGCCGCCTCCGTCTGCGGCCTCTATTTTGCCCACCCTCAATCCAAATATTTTGCCGTCGGGAAAATCGGCAAAGACCAGGCGGAAGACTACGCCCGCCGCAAGGGCCTGCCCCTATCTGCCGTCGAGAAATGGCTCAGCCCGCATCTGGGATACCAGGGATAAAACAACATCTCTGAGGATGGAAAATATTTTGACTTTTTGGCAATATTAGGCTACCATTTTTTCAAGTCATTCCCAAAACAGCAACGTGTGGATGCCGATGACCCCTTATCCTCCCTATCGGAAATTTTGTTTTAACCACCTTAACCTAAGACTGGATCCGGCCATGCAACCCAAATCTTTTTTCTCTCGCAAGATCTCATTTTCTCGTCTCTGTCTCCGGTTTCTTTTTTTCGCCCTGCTCTGGTGCGGTTCGTCTTCCCTATTATATGCCCGGGAATTTAACGTGACGTGGACGGACGCGGTGAATGTGTCTGTGGAGGCCAACACCATAACGAAGCATACCTATGCCGGATGGAATGGTGGTGCGGTGTCAACGGCGACTTTTGGCGGGGACGGCGGTGTTGATTTTACCGTGCCTCAGACAAATGCAAATGTGATGTGCGGATTGGCCTATAAGAATGAAAACGCGAGTTATGACAAGATGGACTATGCCATGTATCCGGGCAGTAATGCCGAAGTTCAGATTTATGAAAAAGGCGTTTATCGAGGGACTTTTGCGACTTATCAGGCCGGCGACCGGTTCAGGGTTGAGAGAATCAGCGGTACGGTTTATTATAAAAAAAATGGGACCGTGATCTACACCAGCACCGTCTCGAGCAGCGGGACATTGATGGTCGACAGCACACTCTATCATATTCAAAGTGCGATCTCGGATGCCAGGGTGGTTGGTGTTGATCTCGGAGTCCCGTCTGCCGTCGGTGATCTGAGGGCCAGCAATCAGAACAGCGCCGAGGTCCAGTTGACGTGGAGTGTCCCGGCAAATAACGGCGCTGTCATCACAGGGTATGAGATCCAATATGGAACGGTGGCCAGCGGCGGCTTTGGGGCAATTTACACGGATGATGCCACACCCGGCGCAACGATTACGGGTCTTACAAATGATGTGCCCTATCAGGTCCGGGTGATTGCCAAAAATAGTTATGGGTCTTCCGCATCGTCGAATATCATCAATATCACTCCCGCCGTCGGTTTTCCGGTCGCTTGGACCGATCTCGTCAATGTGAGCGTTAGCGGCAATACCATCACAAAGACTCGTGCGGCCAGCTGGATCAATAGCGGAGCGGCCTCGGCAGCAACATTCAGCGGGGACGGCGGCGTTGATTTTACGGTCCCAGCCATTACGAATGATGTCATGTGCGGGTTATCCTATAACAATCTTGGTCTTAATTATACGACGATAGATTATGCCTTATATCCAGCAAGCGGTGCTCGAATCCAAGTTTATGAAAAAGGAGTGCTCCGGGGGACTTTCGGCAGTTATCAAGCCTATGACCGGTTCAGGGTCGAGAGAATCGGGGGCATCGTGTATTACAAAAAGAACGGAGAGGTGTTTTACGTCAGCACGGTCCCCAGCAGCGGGAGGTTGCTGATTGACAGTTCTTTATTTAATAATGGTTCTGTCATCTCCGACGCGAGAGTCGTTGGTTTTAATCCGGGTGTGCCCGGTGCGGTCACTGATTTGAATGCCGGCGGTTGGACGACAGAAGTTCAGTTATTTTGGAGTGCCCCAGCGAATAATGGCGGAGTGATAACGGGATATGATATCGAGTATGGCACCGTGGCCAGCGGCGGGTTTGGATCGGTTTACACGGATGATGCCACGCCGGGAGCAACGATCACAGGGTTAGCGATCGGCGTAGCATATCAGTTCCGTGTTATTGCTAAGAATATTTATGGGTCGTCTGGATATTCCAATGTTATCGCAACCCCAACATCCGGGTTCCCGGTGACTTGGACCGATGCCATCGGAGTGAGTGTCAGCAGTAATACAATCACAAAGACAGGAGCAACGGGCTGGAACAGTGGTGCGGCCTCAACAGAGACCTTTAACGGCAACGGAGGAGTTGATTTTGCCGTTCCTCAGACGACAGCCTATGTGATGGGCGGATTATCGGCTCAGAACACTGATGCGAATTACACGACGATTGACTACGCTTTATACGCCCTTAATACGGCCCAGGTGCAGATTTATGAAAAAGGAGTCTTGCGGGGCACCTTTGGCGCCTATTTGGCGGGCGATCGATTCAAGGTTGAGAGGGTTGGGGGTACGGTTTATTACAAAAAAAATAACACCATCCTTTATACCAGCACAGTCGCCAGCAGCGGCAAACTCTTGGTCGATAGTTCGTTGTATACAACCGGCGGGGTGATTTCGGATGTGAGAATGGTGGGCGTTAATCCAGGGGTGCCGGACGCTGTGAATGATTTGAATGCCGGTCCTGGGAACAGCGGAGAAATCCGATTAACATGGAGTGTGCCGACCAATAACGGCGGCGTGATCATCGGTTATGACGTGGAATACGGGACCGTAGCCAGCGGGACATTTGGGGCGGTTTATGCCGATGATGCCACACCGGGGACTACGATTACGGGATTGACGAATGATGTTCCCTACCAGTTTCGTGTCGTCGCGAAAAACAGTTATGGGCCCTCCGCGCTATCCAATGTCAAGACAGCAACCCCAACGGCCGGATTTCTGGTGACCTGGACCGATACGGTGGGCGTCAGCGTCAGCGGGAGTTCCATCACCAAAACTGCTGCGACGGCCTGGGGCAATGCCGGGGCCGCATCAATCGCAACTTTCAATGGCAACGGCGGGGTTGATTTTACGGTACCACAGACCAATGCCCATGTGATGTGCGGCTTGTCAGACCAAAACACGGATGCCAATTATACAACGATGGACTATGCGATATACTCAACAGCAACAGCCCAGGTGCAGGTTTATGAAAACGGGGCCCTCAGGGGAACATTCGGGACTTATCTGGCGGGGGAGAGATTCAGAGTGGAGAGAATAGGGAGCGCTGTTTATTACAAAAAGAACGGGACCATTTTTTACACGAGCACGGTCCCCAGCAGCGGGAAGTTGTTGGTCGATAGCGCATTGTATACAACCGGCGGGACGATCTCCGATGTCAAGGTGATCGCTGTTAATCTTAATGTCCCGGATGCGATGAGTGATTTGAATGTCACCGCTGGAAATGGTAAAGGGGAAGTGCAACTGACCTGGACTGCGCCCGCCAACAATGGCGGTGCGATCACAGGATATGACATACAATATGGGACAGTCGCCAGTGGAGGCTTTGGATCGGTGTACGCCGATGATGCTGTCCCAGGAGCAACGATTACTGGTTTGACGAATGATGTGCAATACCAATTTCGAGTCATTGCTAAAAACAGTTACGGCTCCTCCGGCCCTTCCAATATCAAGATAGCCGTTCCACTCAACAGAACTGTCATTAACGGTAATATGACTTCTAATACCACATGGACATTGTCCAATAGCCCCTATCTCATCACAGCCAATATCACGGTCGTAAGCGGCGTTACCTTAACGATCCAGCCGGGGGTCGTCGTCAAGTTCGACGGTAATTACCAGCTTCAAGTCAACGGCGCTCTCAATGCCCAGGGGACAGCCGGCAACGAAATTGTGTTTACCTCTAATTACGCAACCCCGGGAGTCAGCAACTGGCAGCACATTTATTTCACAAGCACCAGCGGCGCCAGCGTGCTGGATCGCATCCGTGTTGAGTATTCCAACTACGGGATCTATATGAACGGCGTCTCTGTGCCGGTTTCAAACAGCACGATTCACAAAAATTATTACGGGCTTCTTCTGGTCAACGGCTCCTCGCCCAACATCAACGGCAATATCATCCAGAACAACGCCCATACCGGCGTCCGCATGGAATCCGGTTCATCGCCCCTCATCCAAAACAATGATATCGGCGGAAATCTTTATGAGGGTTTGCTGTTATATGGTCCATCGACAAACCCGGTCAATCCCGTCATCAACAACAACGCGATTTACGGCCATTCGTATGACAACCTCTGGTCGGGCAGCGTTTCCGGGAACCAGTCGGGCCTGAAGATTAATGCCCGGAACAACTGGTGGGGAACGAACAATATCCCGTTCATCATCCGGACCATCCGGGATTACACCGAAGATGTGAACGCGCCCGTGGTGGAGTTCTCGCAATTCCTGGACGGCCCTGGCGGCGTTCCCTCCGCGGGCAAGACTGTCTCCGGCCCGATCTCAACGAGCACGACGTGGCTTAAAGCCAACTCGCCCTATTATGTCGTTGGGAATACCACGGTTAATTCCGGCGTCACGCTGACAATCGACCCCGGGGTCGAGGTGCGGTTTGCCGATAATTATTATCTGGCTGCCAGCGGAACATTATCGGCTGTGGGCCTGGCCGGTGATATGATCAAATTCACATCAGGAAAAAATACCGTTGCTTTGGGCGATTGGCAATATATCTCCTTAAGCGGAAGCAGCACGGTTTCCTACGCGCAAGTTGAGTACGCGAACCAGGGTTTGAAAATCGACAATGCCTCGCCATCCATCCAAAACAACGTGATCAGGCTCAACACGTACGGCGTTTATATCCTCAACGGCTCCTCTTCGGCGATCACGTCCAACACAATCATCACCAACACTTACGGGATTTATCTTTATCCCTCGTTGAGTTATACCCTCAACCCGGGCATCAACTCAAACAGCATTTACGGCAATACCACTTACGACGCCTATGCCAGCGGTCACCAGAATTTTTCGACGATGACGATTAACTTCGAGAGCAACTGGTGGGGGACAAACAATCTCGCTGCGATCGCCGGCAAGATTTATGACCGTAACGATAACGCCAACAGCCCTCTCCTTGACATCGACCCGATTACCGCCACCAGCAGTGCGATCACTATTTCCGGCATCTCCGTCGCGCCGATGTTTTTCACCCCCCCATCGGGACAAACGGCAACAATCAACTATACCCTCGATAAGCCGGGGAATGTGACGATCAGAATTTACGACTTTTCCCCGAACCAGCTTGTCCGCACTCTGATCAACTACCAGCCGCGCGCCGCCGGCGCCAATGCCGAGGTTTGGGACGGCCGAAATGATCTGGGGCAGTATTTGCCCAAAGATGTTTATATCTATACAATCAGTGTCAGCGACGCCGCGGGGCAATACGGGGAATACGCGCCGGTTTATGTCAGCGGCTCAGTCCAGATGCAGAACCCCGGTGTCCTTCCTGCAAGTTTTGACGCTTATAAGGGACAGGTCGCCAGCGCCAATTACGATCTTGTCGCTCCCGCCTGGGTCACCATGAAAGTCGGTCTTTCCGGACTCCTGAGTCCGTTTCGTATCATGTTTGTCAATGATCCGAGGGAAACCCTTAACAACCAGGACATCTGGGACGGCAGGGACAGCAGCGGGCAGATCGCCGCGCCCAATACCTATCTCATCTATGCCTGGACCACCATCTTGCCCGATAATGCGATCATCATCAGGCCCGACGCGAATCTGAAAATCAATACATTGACCTCAAATCCGTATGCCATGTATCCCGGTTATGGCGGTGTGACGACGGTTGAGTATGACATCTCCGCCAATGGGATCGTGAGCGCACAGGTGCTGGACCCCAACGGCGCCCCAGTCCGTCAGCTCATCACCAACCAGCCCAAAATCCCCGGCACGTACACAATCACGTGGGACGGGATGGACGATACCGGCCGGACCGTTTTTTCGACGGGAGAATACAAAATAAACCTGACCCTGACGGATGCCTCCGGCTTCACAACACGGACAAGGTTAATCAACACCATGGTGTTCAAATAAAGCGAGTTTGTCCATGTCCCCAAAATCAATTCTGGCGTTAACAATGATCGGTGTGTTCATGTTCATGAGCGCTGCCGAAGCGAGCGACCGTATCGCGTATTCCCGGCTGACCGACGGATACTGGCAGATCTGGACCATCGCCCCTGACGGCACAGATCAACACAAGATCACCGATTCCCCGATGGATAAAAGAGACCCCGTCTGGATCAAAGACGGCAAGGCCATCGTTTTCCGCACCAACAACGGCCAATTGTTTATGTTCGACCTGGCCGTAAAAAAAGAGCAGGAACTCCTGACCCAATTTAAAAATATCGTCAATCCCCATTATTGCAACGTTACCGGAGAGATTGTCTTTGTGCAGTTCGATCCCCAGGCCATCGACGCCGGCAATATCTGGAAATCCGACTGGGAAGGCAGACATCCCGTGGTGTTGAGCCGGGACAACATCCTCAAATACCAGCCGAATTTCTCCCCGCAGGGCGACAAAATTGCTTTTGTGAAAACGGATTCCGCAACCAAGAGTCACAACATCTGGATCATGGACGCCGACGGCGGCAGCCCGCGGCAGTTGACTCGGGAGAAGGGCTTATCGACCCTGCCATCCTTTGCTCCGGACGGCAGGGCGCTCACGTTTACGTCCAATTTCAAGGACAAAAATTATGACATCTATCTTCTGGATATCGCGAGTTTACGAGTAACCCGGCTGACGCAGCACCCGGGCCTGGACACGTATTCGCGGTTTTCGCCGGACGGCACAAAACTGATTTTTGTCTCCAACCGCGGCGGCAATCAGCAGATATGGGTCATGAACAAAGACGGATCCGGCGCGAAACAGATCACATCGGGAGACGCCGAGTCGGTCAGCCCGGCGTGGGGAGAGATCAAAGAGTAAACGAGGGGAGTGTATGAACAATATTTTCTTGGAGATCGACCAACTTCAGCGGGAGATTAACAGCCTCCGGCCATTGGAAGCGTCTCTTTTGAAACAGATCAAAGAATATTACCGGGTTGGGTTAACGTACTCCAGCAATGCCATAGAGGGAAATTCTCTGACCGAGAGCGAAACAAAAATCGTGCTCGAGGAGGGGGTCACCATCGGGGGAAAGCCCCTGAAGGATCATTATGAGGCGATTGGGCATGGCGAGGCCTATGATTTTTTTTATAGCCTGGTTAAAGACAAGACAGTTCAGGAGGAGGATATAAAGAATTTACACAGGATATTTTACAGAAGGATCGATGAGACGAACGCCGGGGTTTACCGGAATGTCCGCGCGATCATCACCGGCTCAAAGTATCCGCTCCCGCCGCCGGAGCGCATCCCGGAGCTGATGAAAAAATTTATGGGCGGCCTTCAAAAGGGGCGCGAGGGATTTCATCCGGTCGAATCCGCGGCGCGGGCGCACAAAGAATTTGTATTCATCCATCCCTTTGTCGACGGCAACGGACGAATGGCGCGCCTGCTGATGAATCTGATCCTGATGCGGGACGGATTTAATATCGCCATCATTCCGCCGGTCATGCGCGGGGAATACATCGCGTCGCTGGAGAAAGCCCACACGGACGACAGCGTCTTTATAGAATTGATCGCGCGGATGGTCAGGGAAACGCAAAAAGACTATCTGCGCCTTTTCAAAACATAACCGGGACGCAAATGATTCAAGAAACGAGAAGAAAGGATATTATCATGAGTTCTATTCGACAAATTATTGTATTGATAGTCATGATCGCAAGCGCCGGGATTGCAAATTTATCCTACGCCCAGACCTCAGCCCTGTCGCCTGTTGAGGCCGTCGTAACGTTTCCAATCAAAGTTCAGTTTGTTAAAGAGCCCGTTGACGAGAAAGGCACGGACACAACCAACATCTACACGATCCAGATCTATTACGCGGACCGGAAAGGCGTCCCGGCGCAGCCGTATACGATCATTTATTTTTTGGATGGCCGGTTTGAGGTGGACTTTAAAAATCAAACATTGCCTTTCTCCTTTAAAAGGGATTTTAAAGGCCAGAGCCCGGGTCGTCACGTGATCAGGATCGAGATCGAGGATGTCAGCGAGAACAATTTAGCCTCGGCAACTTTAGAGATGGATGCCAGGTCGCCTCGCAGGGAAAAGACAAACAAGACCGAGCTGTCAACAGATAAATAAATCGCTCAGCCATGGGAACCGCCAAATGAAACTGTTATCTTTAATTGCGTTATTGATACTGACGGCAACAGGCTGCCGGACCACCCACCCGACGTGCCGTATTCCCGTTTCCCAATTGCCGCCGCCCCCGGCCGTGGCCAATCTTTTGCCCGGCGAGGTGTTAGCGCAGGATCTGTCCTTTGACGCGGCAACCGGGGCCCTGAGTTACAGCTTGCCCGAACCTGCCGTAGTCCGTATCCGTATCGGGCTGCGGGACGGCGGGCCGATGCTGCGGACGTTAGCGGATTGGGAGGAACAAAGCAAGGGGCCGCACACCATGGCCTGGGACAAAAAAGATGCGACCGGACAGGTTGATTTTTCGTTTCGAAACGATTTTATGGCCGTCGTGGCGTGTCTGGCTTTGGATTCTCACGCGCGCGCACGGTACGACGGGCCGATCAAGGGATTTCGAAAATCCCCTGATCCTGTCATCACCTTTCCCGAATCTTTGCCGCACAAAGAGTCCGGCGCGCCGCTTGTCAAAGGCATTGTGCCGGTGAGGATTACGGTCGCGGACAAAGATCAACAATGGCTTTCCGAATCAAAATATGAGATCAGCATCTTCGTCGATACGGTTTTTCTTATGGAAGACGAGGAGGGAACCAGTCCTTTCACGTACCGTATCGACACCCGGGGTCTCGGGAATGGTTTACACAGCATGACAGTCAATTTCGTCGGTTACACCGGCGAGATCGGCACGGCCAGCGTGATGTTTTATGTGCAGAATGAGTAATGGCGTTTAAGTTTTTCCTTTGAAAAGAATTTTTAGCGTTAACTTTAACATTGAGGAACCCTATGCGCAGACGAACGATATTCAAAAGGATCGCGGCAGTGACGTTGGTGTTTTTTCTCTACAACACGGTTCTGCCGTACGAGGCGATGGCGAGTCATGAAGGGCCGTGGCATAGCGGGGGGACGCTGGTGGGGCCGGCGGCGCAGACGGGGACAGCGCCGGTGAATGGGGATCTGCCGCAGGATACGCCTGCGGATGGCCCTGTTGATCCCTGCGGGCCGCAAGGCAACGGAGGCCCGCAGCCGCAAGGACCGGGGAAAGACGGGAAGATGG